>CALBDV010000470.1 GCA_937927565.1 uncultured Holophagales bacterium | reverse complement strand
CCGGCGTTCGCCGCGAGGAAAGCGAGGATCTTGTCCGGGTCGTGCCCCTTGCCCGCCTCGAGGGCTGCCGTGTCCTGGACCTTCACGACCTTGCCCTTGCCGTCGAGGACGACGAGGAGGGGAACGCCCTTCTTCACGTCCACGCCCCAGGAAGCGGTGAGGTCGAGGTTCCTGTTCATCCGTCCCACGTCGACCTTGAGGGGGACGTACGACTTCGCGATCGCCGCCGCCACTCTCGGGTCCTGCGTGAAGGTGCGGTCGAGGGCACGGCACCAGCCGCACCAGTTCGCACCGAGGGTGACGAGGACCCGCTTCTTCTCCTTCTTCGCCTTCGCCACGGCGACGACGACGTCGGTCTTCGCGTCGGCGTCCTCGTCGTAGACCGGCGGTGTCGTGGACTTCGTCGGCGCGGGGACGGCCGCGACGCCCGGCCCGGGTTGGGAGGGCGGCATCGCAGGGGCCGGATTGCCCATCCCGTGGTTGACGCCAGGCCCGGCCGGAAGCGGAGCGACGGTCGGCTTCTGCTGCGGGGCCGGGGCGGCTCCGGGTCCGGGCTGGGCGGATGCGGGGAGCGCGAACAGGACGACGACGGCGAGGGACAGAAGGGTCTTCGTCATTACGTGGGGATTCTACGGAGGCGGCCTCGCCTTTGTCGGCCCTTCGTCGGCCCCCCCCGTTGCCTCCCGACACTCCCTACCGGAGGCCCCATGAGAACGAATGGCCAAACCCCGGTCCCCGGCCCTGCCTCGACCGTCGCCCGTGCCGCCCTGCTCGTTCCGCTTCTCCTCGGCGCCCTTGGTGCGCAGGGCCAGCCCGTGCGCAACGGAGCGCTGCCCGAGCCCCTCCCCCTCTTCCCGGCCGACAACTGGTGGAACGCCGACGTGAGCGCGGCGCCGCGCGACCCGAACGAGACCGCGATCCTGGCCTTCATCGGCGCGGGCAAGGGGCTGCACCCCGACTTCGGCGGCGACGCCTCGGAGTCGGGTCCCGACATTTACGGCATGCCCTACCTCGTCGTGCCCGGCTCGCAGCCGCTCGAGCCGGTCGCCTTTGACTACGCCGACGAGAGCGACGACGGCGCCCCGGGCCGGCCTGCGGGCTACCCGATCCCCGTCGAGGTGAAGACGCAGGCGAAGTGGCTCGAGGGCGGGTATCCCGGCAACTCGGGCGCGGGTGGCGACAAGCACCTCCTGATCGTCGACCGCGACAACCGCCTTCTCTTCGAGACGTGGGACACGCGCTGCGAGCCCGAGGGTTCGCCCTCGTGCACCTGGCGCGCGGGCTCGGGCGCCGTCTTCCCGCTCGACTCGAACCTGCGCCGTCCCGACGGCTGGACGAGCGCCGACGCCGCGGGCCTCGCGGTGCTGCCAGGCCTCATCCGCTACGACGAGGCGTTCGGGAGCGGGCCGATCCGGCACGCCCTCCGCTTCACGGTGCGGGCGACGAACGGGTACGTCTATCCCGCGTCCCACCGGGCCGGAAGCACGAACGGCGCCCCGCCGATGGGGACGCGGCTGCGGCTGAAGGCGTCGCGCGACCTCTCGGGCTTTCCCGCGCCGGTGCAACGGATCTTCCAGGCGATGAAGACCTACGGCCTGATCCTCGCCGACAACGGCTCGGACATGTACGTCCAGGGGACGTACGACACGCGCTGGGACAACGACGTCCTGAACCCCGCGTTCGCGAGCCTGAAGGTCGGGGACTTCGAGGTCGTGCAGCTCGGCTGGCAGCCGGCCGGCCTGCCGACCGACCCGTGCGAGAGCGGGCCGGGGCCGTCCTGCAACGAGTGGCTCCTTCCCTCGAGCGCGCGGATCGGCGGCGAAGGAGGCGCCTTCTACACGACCGACCTGACCGTCGCGAACATGGGCGTCACCGAAGCGAAGCTCTTCGTGAGGTTCCTCGGCCACGACGCCGACGGGCGAAACGGGGTCGACCGTTCGTTCCTCCTCGCGGCCGGGCGCTCCGTGACGTACGCCGACGTCCTCGGCTCGCTTTTCGGATACGCCGAGGCGTGGGGCGCGGTGCAGCTCCGCTCCGCGAGCCCTTCGCTCGTCGCCACGAGCCAGACCTGGACGGCTGGCGGCGGCGGCACGTTCGGGCAGTCGGTTCCTCTCGCCTCCGAGACGGAGCTGATCCGGAGCGGCACGACGCGGACGATTCCGGCGGTGCGCGAGGACGCGTCGTTCCGGACGAACCTGATCCTCGCGAATGGCACCGAAGCGCCGGTCGACGTCGACGTGTCACTCGTCGCCGAGACCGGCACCGTCCTCGGCTCGCGCCGCTGGTCGCTTCTCCCTCTCGGGATGACGCAGGTGTCGCGCGTCGTCCGCGAGCTGGGCGTTTCGGCGAACGCCTCCGGGGCACGGCTCGTCCTCTCGACGCCGACAGCGGGAGGTGCCTTCGCCGCCTACGCCTCCGTCATCGACGCGAAGACGAACGACCCTCGTACGCTGTTGCCGAAGTAGGGGGCAAAGGTCGTACCCCGCCGGGTAGTAATGACCCGGGCCGGGTCAGGAAGGGACGGCGCCCCGGGCCGCATCTGTCCGGGGCGCCCGTCTCGCTCAGTGCCCTCCGCGGCCCCCGCCGGAGCCGGCCGGACGTCCCTGGGAACCCGGACTGGCAGGACCCTGGGAACCCTCGGCCGGTCTTCCCGGCTTCCCGTCCGTCATCCCCGAGCCGCGCGAGCCCCAGGACTTCTCGCTCATTCCGGCCTTCCCCATCTGGTCCTTTCGCGGCGGGGTCTTCGGCCCGAAGGCGCAGTACTCGTCCCGTTCCACGCGCAGGCTCGGAGTCCCGTCCGCGGGAAAGACCTCGACCGTCCCCTCGAAGACCGCCAGGACGCTGTCGCCCCCCGGCCCGGTCTCGAGGCCGTAACGCGTTCCACGGACGGCCAGGAGGGCCCCGGGCGCCGCGACGCGCCGCGCCTCGGACATCCCTGTGAACGCGTCGAAGGCGGCCTTGATGCGCCCCTTCTCGAGAACGAGGAGGACCCCCGGCTCCCCGCCGGCCAACCGGACACGAGTGGAAGAGAAGACCTCGAACCGCGCGGCACGATCGGGAACGGCGAGGACCGTCCTGCCGAAGAAGCCGGTCTTCACGACGTCGCCCGCTTCCGCCGGGTCGCCCGCCGCCACGCGCACGTCCCGGGCCTCGTCGCCGCC
>CALBDV010000469.1 GCA_937927565.1 uncultured Holophagales bacterium | reverse complement strand
CGCGGGAGTGGAGGACGAGGTTGTGCTGGAGGACGAGGGCGGCGTCCGGTCCGCCAGGCCCGGCCGCCGGGGCCGGAGTCCCTGCCTGCACGGTCCGGGTAATCTCCGCCCACACTGGGGTGAAGTTCCTCGGAGGTCAGGCTTGCTCCTCCTCGCTCTCTTCTGCGAATTCGTCGGCGGCTTCTTCGTATGGATCGGCTTCAAGAGCCTCGTGACGACCTGGGTCCGGCGCAGGACGTGGCTCCCCGTGGAGGGATTGGTCACCGGTTTCGAGAAGTCCCGCGGCAAGCAGCGAAGCGGAGTAGCGTTCACGGTCTACCGCCCGTTCTACCGCTACTTCGTCGAGGGGAAGAAGTACGTCGGCGTCTCGGACACGGGCTCGCCTCGTAATAGAAGGTACCGGGTCAAAGATCCGATCCGGCTTCTCGTCAACCCGAAGAGCCCGGGAGAGTCAATGGTTCTCGACTTCGGAACCTGGCTGTTCTCGTGGGGGATCTTCCTCGTCGGACTCATTCCGATGGCCATGGGCCTCGTGATCGCCGTCGATATCCTCGCCGGGAAGGGACAGTAGTGGCGAGGCCGCAGATGTCGTGCCAGGCGTGAAATCGTGTATTACGGACCGACGTGCTCCGGGAGAGCGACGGACCCACGCCGGGGAAAGAATGCGCGCATGACTGCGAAACGACTCACCCTTCTTCTCGCCGCCTTCACGATTTCTGGTTGCTCCTCGACGTCACCGCGGGCGTCCACTGCCGATCTCCGGCAGCAGGTCGTCGAAACCGAGCGGGCCTTCGCCCGAACGATGGCCGCGCGCGACCACGCCGCGTTCGTAGCGTTCCTGTCGAATGAGGCGGTCTTCTTCTCGGGGCCCAAGGCCCTGCGTGGCTCCGAGGCGGTGGCGGCGTGGTGGAAGCGTCATTACGAGGGGCCTGCCGCCCCGTTCTCTTGGGAGCCGGAGGAGGTCGAGGTTCTCGACTCGGGGACGCTGGCCCTCAGCAGCGGCCCCGTTCGCGACCCGGCAGGGACCCTCGTCGGGACATTCACCTCGATCTGGCGGCTCGAGAACGGACGCTGGCGCATCGTCTTCGACAAGGGAAACGAGGCCTGCCCGAAAGCTCACTGAGCCGCCGTGCGCACGGGCGTCGTTCTCCCGCTGCTGCTGGCCCTCTTCCTGCGGGGCCGGCTTGCCGCCGAAGGGGTGCCGGATGCCGTGGCACGAATGCTCGAGGGGGCCGAGAGGCAGGTCGGCGTGACGGTCATCTACGACGGGAGCTACCGGCGGCTCGCCTACCCAGGCGGCGACGTGCCACTGGAGCGGGGCGTCTGCACGGACGTCGTCATCCGCGCCTACCGCAACGCCGGCATCGACCTTCAGGTCCTCGTCCACGAGGATCTGCAGCGCGCGTTCGCTGCCTATCCACAACTGTGGGGCGCTCGCAGGCCCGACCGGAGCATCGACCACCGCCGCGTACCGAACCTCGCGACGTTCTTCGCGCGGCACGGCCAAGCGCTGCCCGTCTCGCGCGAGGCGCGCGACTATCGCCCCGGCGACATCGTCACGTGGCGCCTCGCGAGCGGCCTGCCGCACGTCGGGATCGTCTCGGCCCGCCGCGAAG
>CALBDV010000468.1 GCA_937927565.1 uncultured Holophagales bacterium | reverse complement strand
CAGCGAGAGATATGGATCGAGCTGGACCGCCAGGGGCACAGCACCAAACTCCGCGACAAGCTGACCCGCCTCGACATCTTCATGGGCATCTGGTGGCGCACCGTGCCCCGGTATCGAAAGGCAATGCTTCCCCCAGTAGTCATCGTCGTTGCCCCAAACGTCGAGGTCCTCAAAAGGCAGCTCGCGATCGCTGATGAAACGCTGGTCGTCCGGTCCGGCGAGACGCGGCTTGGATCCTCAACCTGGGGCCCCCCGGTGTCACGCAAGCGAATCTTCTTTGCGCTTGAGTCCGACCTCCACAAGGGGTCGATGCGCGTCTACCGGGTGCCGCTGAAGACACCCCAGGAGAGGGCAATAGACGCGAGTGACCAGCGGGAAAGAACGGAAGTTCGGGTCGTACAACCCCGCATGGACAACCTCCTTCCGGAGCGGCTCTTGGCCGGCCGCCGCCTCGGCACTTTCCAGCCCAGGGAGCATTGATGGCTACCGTCACAAACAAGAGCGCCTACTCGCGCACGAGACGCCCTCGCCTGCCCATCCCCTCGGTCCTACACCGGGTTCTTCGTCGAGGTGGTCGTGGGCGACGAGAGAAATCTTAGGCAGACTGAATGGGATCTTTTTCGCCCCTTTAGAAAGCCGAAGTTACGCTGTTCACTATCCAAACGAAAGGGAGTACCAGTATGTCGTCTGTCGTCGAATCGAAGTCTCGAATCTTGGGACTAGCCGCCCTCGTCCTGTGCCTGCTTGCCGCCGTGGCTGTATCCACGACTCAGGTTGCCCAGGCGAGCAAAGCGTTCACCCCGAAGACGTTTGGCTTCACCTACGCGAACGCGAGCCAGAAGTCTCAGATTCAAACGGTTGCTAGCTCTCGGATCTCCCTGAGCAAGCAGAACGCCTGGTACGTCGGGGCCAACAAGAGCAACAAGTCGTATGCCGTCGTATGTGGCCGCGGGAATCCCATCGGGACCTTCCTCAAGAAGATCAACCGCGGGTGGTTCCTCCACGACCCAAAGGGTGCTGAAGCCATGACCTTGGCCAGTCTGTGCCGACCGCCGAATTAGAACATGGCTTCGCACACAGTTGGGATGCTCAGGAAGCCAAGAGCGTGAGTTCGCGTTGAATCGCCAACTCAAGTGACTGTTCGATTCTCTCCATTACCGCACAGTGCCTAACGCTTTGGTCGGCGCGGCCAACGGCGGCGCTGAAGGTGGTCGGGTCCGCTACGAGATAGCAGTAAGACCTGGCCCTCGTAAGGGCGGTGCACAACAATCGGCGGGTGAGGAACTGGTTGGTTGAGGCCGGCGGCAGGACAACTACTGTTGCCGGCCACTCCGACCCCTGTGACTTGTGAGCGGAGATCGCATAGCCCAGCTTCAACGACGAGGTGCGCGAGCTCGGTATCTCCAGCTTCGATCCGTCTTCACAGGTGACAGAGAGGAACGGGTCATTTCAACCCTCGGCAGGGTTGAAGCAGTCGAAGGTGCAGGACGCTCCGTTGACGAACGGTTCGCCGCTTTCCGAGATCAGCGTGTAATCCGTCTTAGTCTGGATCAGTCGGTCGCCCTCTCTTAGACGTCCACCCATGACGGCCACACCGTTCGGATTTGCGAGTTCCCGCAGCCCCGCGTTCAGCGCGTCGATGCCTGCAGCTCCCCGGTACATCGGAGCGATCACCTGGACTTCATCTGGGCTGATCCCGAGCTTTTCGGGTAGTTCGATTCGCGCAGCCTGGATGGCCCTCGAGGCAAGTGCGTCCTCGTCGGCGGACCAGAACGCACCCAGATCGGCGACGTCCTCGGGCAGCGTCTCGAAGTTCGGAACCTGCCCGACTCGGATGCTGGCGGCAGTCTTCAGGAGCGTCGAGCGGGCGGCCTGCCGGAAAACCTGAGTGAGTCGATGGTGGCTGATCGCGGGAGAGGCGAGCAGCTCGGCGAGCGCGTCACCTGCCCCGGGGGGAGGCAGCTGATCGGCGTCTCCGACAAGCACAAGATGGGCGTCTGGCTTCAATGCGTCGGTGAGCTTGGCGGCGAGTTCGACGTCGAGCATGGAGGCTTCGTCGCAGATGACGATGTCAGCGGGGAGGGGGTTGCCAGCGTTGTACTCCGGCTCGATTCCCCGGCCCATGATTCCG
>CALBDV010000467.1 GCA_937927565.1 uncultured Holophagales bacterium | reverse complement strand
GTGGCGCCGCCCGTCGCCCTGGGTCCCTGCGTGGGCTGCTCGGTGAAGGGGTTGAACGCCGCGAAAGACGGGACCGTGGTCCCGGCCTGGTTGCCGGTGTTCTGCCGCGTCTGGATCGTCGTCGCCGGGGTGACGACGTTCTGCTGGTTGAACACGTTCAGGACCTGCGGCTCGACGAAGATCTCGAGCGAGCCGGCCGGGCGGAAGCTGAGGTTGAGGGAGAGGTCGGTGCGCGAGATGTCGTCGGTCCGGAATGCGTCGCGCGCCGTGAAGTAGTACGTCACGGACGACGGCGGGGTCAGGTAGCCGGGATTCGCCACGCACGTCGGGCAGGCCGCGGACTGACGGGTGTCGACGAGGCCGACGGCGCCGTACGGAGTGCCCGTGTCGTACTGCTGGAGGATGCTGATGGAGGACTTGAACCAGCTGACGTCGAACGGCAGATCGTAGATGGCCCAGAGGCGGATCTTGTGACGCTGGTCGGCGCCGAGGTCACCGACAGGACGGGTCCATTCCGCCGCCTTGTATTCGGGATAGAAGGGATCCGCGCTCCGGAGGGAGCCGCTCGCGGCGTTCTCGCCGTCGAACGTCCCGCGGAGGCGGGCCCAGGTCCAGTTGCCCTGGAGCTGGAGGCCATCAAAGAAGCGGTAGCTGGCGTTCAGCGTGAAGCCCCAGTACTCGCGGCTTTCCTCGCTGGTGTTCACGACGATCTGCTTGTCGAAGGTCCGGGTTACGCCGGCGAGAGAGCCGGAAACCGTTCCGGTCCCGAGGTCGACGCGGGTCGCGTAGAAGTCGTTCGACTTGCGGTAGACGATGTCTCCGCGGACGGAGCCTTTCGTCCCGAGGCGCTTGATGAGGCCGAACGCGAACTCGTCGGTGTTCGGGGAGACGAGGGTGCCGTCCATGTTCGGGTTGATGCCCGGAATGGTGGGGGTGCCGCGGATCGTGCGCCCGGTGCCGCCGTTGGCGTCGAACCAGGCAAAGACGCCGCGAATGACGTCCTCGGTGGAGGTGAGCGTCGGGGCGTTCGGGTCGAGGTTGTAGGTCGGGCCGCGATAGTCGAAGTCGACCGTGGCGGGCTGGCCGCCGACAGAGGCCGAGTCACCCTGGCTGTTGTTGATGCCGGCCACGTACTTGGCGTAGGAGGCGTTGACGACCATGTCGCCGTTGCCCTTGACGTCCCAGGTCATGCCGAGGCGGGGGCTGAAGGCGCCGTCGTCGACGGTCGTCCTGCCCGTGCCGTCCACGCCGTCGTTCTTGTCGTAGCGGACGCCGAGGTTGAAGGTGAAGCTCCGGTTCAGCCTCCAGGTGTCGTTCAGGAAGACGGAGTAGGTCTTGAAGGAATTCCCCTGCGTCCCCTCGATGATCGGGGTCCATCGGATGAACGAGGGGGAGTTCCCGGTGGCCGAAGAGTTGACGACCGGGTAGACGACGCCGTTCCTCACGACGACGTTCGTCGTGTAGATCCGGTAGTCGCTTCCCGACTGGTGATTGTTCGAGAAGCGCTGGTCGTCATACATCTCGCCGCCGAGGACGAAGTTGTGCGAGCCGAGGCTCTTGGTCGAGAGGAAGTAGGTTCCCTTGAGGAGGGCCTGGTCGGAGTCGCGCTTCTCGGGGTCGCAGACGCCGCAGAACGTGGGCGACCACCAGCGGTAGGTGGTGCTGTTGTTGACCATGAGGGTCCCGAAGATCCTGTCGGTGAAGCGGGACCCGGAGTTGACGAAGCTGAACTTGCGCGAGGAGTACTGCGCCTCGAGGAAGAAGTTGTCGGTGATCGTCCCCGAGTAGTTGCCAGAAATCAGCTCCTGGGGGAGCTCGCGATCGTAGAGGCTCTGGAGGTCGTAGATCGTCCCGAAGCTGTTGTTCCCCTGGTCGCGCGTGACCTTCTGGTAGTTGCCGAGGAGCGTGTGCCTTCCGGCGAACGAGAAGGTCAGCTTCCCTTCGTAGCGGTTCTCCTCGTCGGTCACCTTGTAGGCCTGGCTGACGGGGGCGACGGTGGTCGCGCTGGTCTCGGCGTCCCTCATCCGGCCGGCGCCGAAGAACCAGAGGGTGTCCTTGAAGATGGG
>CALBDV010000466.1 GCA_937927565.1 uncultured Holophagales bacterium | reverse complement strand
GCTCGATTCGAGATCGCCGCTACTTGAGCTCCTTCCACCAAAGGGGTCGGAAGGAATTCGGCAAGCCGAAATTGACCTCCTCGTCGAGACCGCGGAGACCCGCCTGGTCTCCCCCAAGCCCCGCGATCCCGGTGAAGACGTTCTTGCCGACGGTGGTCAGGCCGCTGGCGACACCGAAGCCGGCGAAGTCGGCCTTGACGACGGCGTCCTCCGCCGTACCGGTGGCCCCGGTCGTCCCCGCGCCCACGGTGAGCGGGGGGCTGCAGCCGTCGGTTTTCCAGTAGACCCTGATCGCGTAGGAGGCACCGTTGCACCCGACAGTCGGGTCGTAGAGGACGAAGATGCCGACGTTCGGCTGGGTTCCCTTCGGGTCGATCAGCAGGAGCGGGGCCGCCGTCATCTGCGTGAAGCGCGAGAGTGTGGCGCCGTAGAAGGCGACGTCGGTCGACACCGCGCTGCAGTTCCCCTTCGCGAAGGACTCGGCAGAGCAGCTCTCCGGACGGAGAATGTCCTTGATCGGGATCCGGAGGACGTCGGCCGGATCGATCGCCACGTCATACCGGGCCTTCTCGTTCGCGGCGAAGTAGAGGCTTGGGACGAAGCCGGTGGATCCCGTCTCCGGCCCGTTGACCCGGGTGCTCCGCTCGTAGAAAGTGCCCGACCCAAACGAATAGACGTTGCAGCCGGCCGTTGGCGGAAGCCCCTGGCCACCCGCCGCGGGCGGATAGTAGAGAGGTTGGGAGTTCGGGGTGCCGTCCCTCCCCGCGACGGCCGATGCGTCGATGCCGACGAACGGTGCATTCGTCCCTGCAATGTCGTTGGGGTCCAGGAACCAGATACGACCGTTCAGGTCGGCCTGGAGGCCGCGCGTCGCGATGTTGTCGGAGGCGAACGCCGAGGCGTCGTGCTTGAAACGGACCGCGTCCGCGAACGCCTGGTTCCCGACCCAGGCACCGCTCTCAGCGGTGAGCAGGGCGGATGCTGCAGACCCGAGGCTGGAGCCGTCCACCGGGTTGAGCTGGAAGACCCTGGGGGCCTGCGGGCTGTCCCACACGCTGGCCGTGTCGTACCCGGCCCCGAAGTTGATCGACCAGGCACTGGAGCTGCGCGGAGAAAGAGCCGGCAGGCTCCAGGTCTTGCCCAGGCCCGCCATGCCCGTGCTCGCGCTCGTCTTCTGCCAGATCACCTGAACGGGAGCGTTGGGGATGTCTCCGGCGCGAGGGAACGAGCCGTAGTCCCTGTCCGGGGGGGTCACTGGGTCGGTGGAGGTGTCTCCGGGGTAGGGATGCGTGATGTCGATCGCGGCGAGGAGGTCGCCTCCGTCCGCGAGGGACATGAGCCCGACGGTCCGCCAGCCACCGGTCGGGAAGAAGACGTCCCCGAAGCGCAGGGAGCCTGCAACACCGTAGATGTTCTCGAAGCCGATCGGCTGACCGGTGTTCTTCTTGCCAGCTCCCTCGAAGTTGGCGTAGAGGCGCTCCTGGGCTTCGAGCAGCTGCGGAGGGATCAGCGCCAGATTTTCTTCGCCGGTTTCGAAATCGAATGCGTGGAGCATTCCGTCGTTCGACCCGATCCAGATCATGATCCGGCGCTTCCCCTGCCCGGCCGTCCCGTCGGTTCCTCCTTCGAAGTCGGCGTGGCTTTCATCGAGCGTTGCCTGCCCGAAGAGGTTGGGAGCGGCGACGATCGACGGGACGGTGTTGATGAGCGGCCCGAGGATCTTCGTTCTCTTCGTTCCCGTCTTGGTGCCGTCGTTTCCGCGAATGAAGTCGACGACCTCGGCGGTCAGCGAGGGCTGGATCGCCAGGAGGCCGGGCGCCGGCGCCGAGTCCCCCGTCTCGTTCTTGACCTCGACGAGGTTCAGGCTCGAAGGATCCCAGGTGTAGATCCGCCTCGTGGTGGTGTCGCGGCCCGCCAGCTTGACGGCCGCGTCCCAGACCCGGTAGTTGGGTTCGTGGTTCCCGTCCGCCTTGTATTTGGTGGAGTCGAACTTGTAGAGGTGCCCCTCCCAGTCCGGGTAAGAGGTCGAGGAGAGGATGACGTACTTGCCCTGGCCCTGGACGGCCCCCGAGACGGGCCCCTGGACCGGGGCGCCCGTGGCGTAGTCGCCCTTGGCGGACGCGGACGTGATCAGCTCGAAGGCGTCGACGAGCTCCTGCGTCTCGTCGGCGAAGAACGCGTAGTCCTGGCTGCCGTCGTAGGGGGCGTCCACCCACGCGGTGCAGTTCGGCGGGTCTTCAGTGTCCCAGGCCGTGCAGCTCCTGAGGCGCGGGTCCTTGTTGTAGATGAAGCCGGCGTCGTTTTCAGGGGCGTTTGCGTCGGTCCGCCCCTTGTAGGCGGTGTAGTTCAGCTCGCACTTGATGCCTCCAGCGTCGGAACCGAACCCGATGACCCAGGTCCTCGGGTTGATCGGTCCGAAGGCGGCCGGCCGCGGCGCCTTTCCGGCGCACGGAGTCGTCAGTGCCAGGTTCCAGATGTCGTCCGCGACGCCCGGGGGGAAGTCCTTCCAGTTGTCCGTATCCAGTACCGGAGGCGGACAGCCGCCGTTACTTGTACCGGTGACGGGATCGACATAGCCCCACGGCTTGTCCGGCACCGCCCCGTCGTTGCAGACGTTCGATTCCCCGTCAGTCACGAGGATGACCCCGTACGTTCGGAGGCATTGATAGAGCGGGTCGATGGCAAACGTATCGACCATGTGCTGCTGCGCCTTGTCCAGGGCGCTCTGGGTGGGGGTGTCCCCGCCGACGGGAAGCCCGCCGTCCCTCAGGAGCCTCATGGCCTCGAGGATCTCGCCGACGTCCGTTCCGGTCGGGTTGATGGCCGTGACGAGCTTGTTGCTGGTCGTCCCGTTCGGGTTGTTGCAGGTGTCGTCAGCCGTGGAGGAATAGGCGAGGAGGCCCCAGTTCACGCTGTCGGCACCGTTCCCGATGATGTTCGCCGGAGCGCGTTCGGCCCACGTCCCGCTGGTCGGCTTCCCGGTCGTCAGATCGTAGGCCGCGAACGGGCGCCCCGGGTCGCCGGCCGGGGCGGAGCCGCCGTAGCTGAGCTCGAAGGCCCAGGTATTGCAGCCCGGTCGGATGCCAACGCCCGGGGTACAGTCGTCATTGAGCTCCGTGGTGGTGTACGTGAGGAAGTCGTAGGGGGGTGTCCCCCGCCACTTATTCGTGTCCTTGATGGAGCGGATCGTGACCTTGTTGCTCGTATTGGCCCATGCTCCCTCGAAGGCCGACTGATCCAGGACGACTCCCGCCGCGTCCGTGCGGAAGGGGGGCGGGGCGTACGACGGAATGATCGAGACCGAGTCGCCGAGCGCGTTCTTCATCGTCGCGATGCGCGACGGGAGGTCGAACTTCAGCACGTACCGCCAGGTGCTCGCTTCACGCCCGTCGGGACCCGGGACGGTCTCGGTCGGCGGCGGGATCGGGGTAGAGAGCGGCGTCGGCGTCGCCGACGGCGAGGCCGGCGTCGGGGGAGGGGCCGATCGGTGTGGCGGCGATGGGGTCGGCGGAGTGGGCGGTGTCATGGGACTCGAGGATGGAG
>CALBDV010000465.1 GCA_937927565.1 uncultured Holophagales bacterium | reverse complement strand
CCGAGCGCCCGCGAACGGGCCGGCAGGGGCGTGCCCCGTCCGGCCGGAAAGGAGGGCCCCATGCCCGTCCGGAAGCTGAAGGAGTTCCTCGACCAGAACGGCGTCCGCTGGGTATCGATCGTCCACTCGCCGGCCTACACGGCGCAGGAGATCGCCGCGTCGGCGCACGTCAAGGGGAAGGAGCTCGCCAAGACCGTCATGGTCAAGGTCGACGGCAAGCCGGTGATGGTCGTCCTGCCGGCCTCGCAGCGCGTCGACTTCCAGGTCCTGCGCGACGTCACCGGTGGAGCGGTCGTCGTCCTGTCGAGCGAAGCCGAGTTCCGAGAGCTCTTCCCCGACTGCGAGGCCGGAGCGATGCCCCCGTTCGGCAACCTCTACGGCATGGACGTCTACGTCGCACCGAAGCTGTCCGAGGACGCCGAGATCGCGTTCAACGCCGGCTCCCACACAGAGCTGATGAAGCTGCACTACTCGGACTTCGAACGCCTCGTGAAGCCGAAGGTCGTGGCCTTCGTCCAGAAATAGGCCCGGAGTCGCCTCGCGGCCGGGATGCTCTCCAGCGCCCCGGCCGCGGTGACGAAGGCGAGGACGACGAAGGCGTAGAGGAGCGGGTAAAGCGGGGCGAAGTAGAGCGGGTGCAGTGCCGGGAACGAGGTCCGATCGACGAGGTCCAGGAGGACGATCCGGGAGACGACGGCGCCCAGGAACGCGGCACCGATGAGGACGCCTGCCAGTTCGCGTCGTCGCGTCAGCGTCCACGCCGCCGTCAGGCCGAAGAGGACGACCGCGACCGGGAGGACACGCCCCAGGACGACGGCATAAACCGAGACGAGGCGGTCGAGGAGCCGACGCCGGAACTCGTCCGCTCCGAGGGTGTCGTTCGCCCATTCGGGCGGACGGGCCTGCACCGAGTCGAAGCAGTGCCGCAGATCTGCGGGCATCGTCCCGGATCTCGCGCCGGGCGCCGAAGGCTCGAAGCTCAGGAGAACCGTACCGGCCTGCATGAGCTCGAGGGAGCACGGCCCGGGGCATGAGGCTTCGAGGCGGAAGCGCGCCCGGCGCGCGGAGGGATCCGAGTACCAGGCGGCGATATCGCCGCTCGGGAGCCAGGCCTGAGCCACAGGGAGCGGGGCCCCATCGGGCGTGCGAGCCCTCCACTCCAGCTGAGGCCCGCCCGCTCGATACGCCCAGCCGCGGATCGTCACCCAGCGGCGGTCTTCCGGTCCCGGCGCCAGCGTCTCGTTCGTCGTCCGCTCGAAGAGCAGCAGCGCGCGAGAAGAGCCGCTGCTCGATCCGGGGTTCTGGGTGGCGCTTACGCCGATGGATGGACCGAAGCCAGCGAGGTGCTTCGGGACATCGCGCAGCACCGGCAGCGCGAGAGCGAGGGCTCCCGGGGGCGTGAGCGTATGCCGCTCCGGAAGGCAGTCGAGACGTCTCGACGCGCAGGCCCCGTTCAGCTCCGCAGCGACTCGTTGCCAGAAACCCATCGCCGTCCTGGCGTCCCGGTAGTAACCCGCGTTCCCGGCGGCCTCGCGGAGCGCGAACTGGAACCAGCCGCCTGCGATCTCGCCGGCCGTATCCGGCAGGCTCGCGGCACTGATCGCCGACCAGCTCGCTCCGATCGCTCCCTCCAGGTACGGCTCGAGCTTCCGAAACGCTTCGCTCTGCCCGTACGCCTTTCGCCGAGCCTCCTTCGAGACCGGGACCATCGGCTTTCTCTCCGAAGGAACGATCCGCGAGAGCGCCCCGTAGGCAGAGGTGAACGGACGCTCCGTCGGCTCGCACACGGTAAGGACGCCGTAGACCGCCCGATTCCGGAGAGCCACCGCCAGGACGCCGGCCGCAAAAAGCGGGAGAGGAAGGAGCGCGATGCCGACGGCGCGCAGGAGTCGCGGCCTCGCCGCCGGATCCCTCGCCACGCGGAAGATGGCGGCGACGAGGAGCAACGTGACGGACGGGACGATCCAGATCCCCTCCTCCCTCGTCAGCCAGAGAGCCCCGAGCGAGACACCGCAGAGGCCTGACCACGCTGCCGCGCGGCGATGCGAGGAAGCGAGCCAGGAGAAGACGCCGACACCCCCGGCGAGAACGAGGAGCGTCAGGGCCGGGTAGATCCCCTCGCGCACGGCCCGCGTCACCACGACGGGGTTCAGGACGAGGATCGCGAAGAGCACGAACCTCGTCGCGTTCGTCCGGACGGCGGAAGCGACGGACAGGACGAGGAGCGCGCAGGCCCCGGCGTAGAGGCCCCTCTCTGCCTGGAACAGGGGAAGCCGCGCTCGGGCGACCGCGGCGGCGAACAGCGGGAAGAAGGGGCCCTTGGAAAGCGTGGACTCGTCGTACGGGCCGAGCCACTCGCCACTCGCAGCCGAATCGGCGAGACGGATGTAGAGAGCGTCGTCGTGGCTGGCGTCGCCGATCGCCGTCAGCGGGAGAACGGATTGGATCCACCCGGCGAGCAGCGCCACGAGCGCCCCGGCCAGGATCCACCGGAGCCGGGTTGGGAACCGATTGGCGAGGTCGAGAGGGGGCAACGCCCGGCGGACGGTCGTCAGCGTGCGACCTCTTCCGGCCCGCTCCCCTCAAGCCGCTTCGTTGCGTGGACGAGGTCCTCGTGTGCGCCGACGAGCAGGAGCGTGTCTCCCGCCTCGATCGTGAGGTCGAGCGGGGGCGGGGCGAGGGGCACGCCGTCGCGCAGGAGCGCGGGGACGGCGACGTGCTCCTCCTCGAGGTGGATCTCCCCGAGCGTCTTCCCCGCCGCGGCCATCTCCGGGAGGATGAGGACGAGGTCCGAGGTGCCGGCCGCCATGAGCGCCGAGAGCCGCCGCCCCGCCTCGGGCCGTGCCTGCGGGTCGCGAAGCCTGCGGTACGCCTCGTCGCGCAGCACCCGGATCTGGGTCGCGATGAGGTTGCCCGGAACGTGGAGGGAGCGCAGGACGCGCGCGACGATCTCGATCGACGTCTCGAACTCCTCCGGGATCACCTCGTCCGCTCCGGCGCGGCGCAGCTCTTCCACCTCGCGGATGTAGCGCGTCCTCACGATGATCCGCACGTCGGCGTTGCGGGAGCGGCAGAGCCGCACGACCTTCCGGCTGGCCGACGGGTCGGGAATCGTCACGACCACGGCGCGCGCCCGCACGATGCCCGCCATCAGGAGCCCCTCGATTCCCGTCGCGTCGGCCAGGAGCACCGGCACCCCGTCGCGCCGCGCGTTGTCGGCGCGGTCCGCATCCGCCTCGACGACGACGGTCTTCAGCCCCGTCTCTCCCAGGACGCGCGACACGTTGCTCCCGTTGAGGCCGTAGCCGACGACGACGACGTGCCCGCGGCGCAGCTCCGAGGTCACCGGCTCACGGTCGGT
>CALBDV010000464.1 GCA_937927565.1 uncultured Holophagales bacterium | reverse complement strand
CTGGCATCAGCGGCGAGCGTAGCGAGTCCGCTGCATGCCGGGGTTAGGCCTCGGGCGGTCACGCGCGGGCGCCGGGTGCCGCGTCGGGGGCGGGGGATGGAACGGACAGGGCAGCTCCGTTGAACCCGAAGCCTATCGAGGCGGAGGTGGCTTTGGAGTGCGCTCGGCCTCGTAGTAGACCGTGCCGTTCTCGGGTGTGCTGCTGAAGTCGGTTGGGCGCCCGCTGCTGGGTCCAGGAGACATGCAGAGAACGAGCCGGTCATCTGACACCGCGAAGATGCCACGCTGCAGCCAGGGCGCGTTGAGGTCGTTGCGATGGACGTCGATCGTCCCGGACGCGATGGCCCCTGCGGTCGAGTAGGGCATGTCCCATGCGGCGAAATCGTCTCCTGTGACGACGATGTCAGTGAGAAACCACAGGTACTTGTCGTCATCGTCGGGTTCGCGATCGTCGATGCCTGCAGTAAGGCGACGCACGATGCGCCAGCCACCGATGAGCGGGGAGGGTGATGCCTGATTCATGCAAGACCTGATGGCACCGAGGCCTAACGTCTGGCATCAGCGGCGAGCGTAGCGAGTCCGCTGCATGCGGGGTTAGGCCACACGGCCTGATGGCTAGTAGAGCGATTCTCCGGATGCGACAAGCTTTTCCGCCCAGATCTCCCGCAGGACGGATAGGTCCTCGCGCGGATCGTAGGTGGGCTCGTCCTTGGGCTGAAGGCGATCGAGAATTTCGAATGCGAAAGTAGCGGGCCCGAGTGCGTTCCAGTCGGTTTGGAGCGCCTTGTTCGCGTGCGAGCCGTTCTCGAGCTGGAATCGGTGCCGATTCAGGATGCTGGGAAGGTCGGCGCTGGAACCGACGAATGACTTCCGCGCCGGCGCGTTTCGAACGCGGAAGATGCCCATGGGGCGAGGTGTTGTCTTGTAGTCGCGGGTGAGCTGTTTCCGATCTACGGTGGTCACCGGAGTCTCCTGTGCGCGGAAGGATTGGCGTTCAGTGTGGCCTAACGTCTGGCATCAGCGGCGAGCGTAGCGAGTCCGCTGCATGCCGGGGTTAGGCCGAGGGCGTGAGAGAGAACGGAAGCTCCGGCGCGCGGTGAGGGGAGGCCAGAACGTTTCGGTACGGCGGAG
>CALBDV010000463.1 GCA_937927565.1 uncultured Holophagales bacterium | reverse complement strand
GCCAGAGCGGGGCCATCGTCAGGACGACTCCGTCGTCGAGGTCCGGCTTCCAGAGCGGTGAGACGCGGGTGACCTCGTCGCGGAAGGCCCGCAGGTCACCGACGAGAATTTCCTGGCCTGCAATCTCCTTCCGCTCGATCGCGGTGGGACTCGGGCCGAATTCCTGCGACAGAGAAACTAGCCTCCGCTCCTCAAGCGCCAGCTTCGGCACGACGATGTCGTGGAGGATGTGGAAGAAGGTGTCGGGCGTCAGCCGGTGGGCATATAGCCAGATGGAGAAGCCGCGCGAGAGCGTGCCCAGTTCCCAGTAGATGGGAGCCTTGCGCCGAGTCTTCGAGTAGTGCGCCAGGTGCGCCTCGAAGAACGACGAGCCTTGCCCCCCCCGAAAGTACGTTCGCAGGTCCGGCACTTCCAACCAGCTGCAGAGCTTCTCGACGAATCCATCCTCCACCTTGAACGCTCCCTCGAGAACTCGGACAGTAAGTTCAACCACGTCCTCACGAGATCCGCGCTCTTGCACCAGCGCTTGAGCGCTAGCCGACTCGCGTCGGTTTGAGACACCCAAGCCGCTTGCAGCGATCTCAGAGAACGCCGAAACCCTCTGAAGTATTTCCCTCCGTTGTCCGAGACAATCGAGGTGCCACCGCCCCCAGACGACGCCGAACGCATACGAAAGCACACCGTGGGCGTACTCGGCCTCGGAGAGGGGCAACGTCTCGCTCTCCTCGTCCTCCCCCTCCTCCAGGTTCTGGTCCACCTCCAGATCTGTCTCCGACGGCAGGACGTCCCGCGCCAGGGCCTCGGAGTCCACGCCATAAGCCTCGTCAACGGCAACGTCCCACGAGTCCATGGCACTCTCTAGGCTTTCGCGTGCCGCTGTCGCGATGGCCTGCGATTTCCGAAATCCGTCGTCCGGCGTTTCGCCCACTACAGGCCCGACGAAGTAGGGTGAAGTCTCCTGCAAGCTGGCCGCAAGCAATAGCTTCTCCAATGCCGCGCGCGTGACTTCGATCAAGCGCTTCGTCTTCGCAGGAGGAACGCCAGCCCAGGGAAGCTGCTTGATGATGCCCGTAGCGAAATACGACGCACTAGCCTGCAAGTGGATGAGCGCGCGAACGAGCCGCGAGTTCACCCACCCCAGCAACTCTTCGTTGGAGACACCGGATTCCGACAGCACAGCCGGGCCCCTGCCAGAGAGAATGCAGCCGGCTGGAAGGGCCCGTGCGCTGAAGCCCCTCGCACTTCGGCCCGAGTATGTAACGGCCGCCCGCCCCCAATAGGTCGAAGCCTGGCGTACCTGGGCTACAGCCCCGTTCTTCTGCAGGTTGATTGCCTCAAGTTCACGACCGTCATCCCGCCATAACACAACGACGGTCGGCGCTCCAAGGTAGAACGCAAACGCGCCACCTTTCGACAAGAATGACCATGACGCAGCGCCCCGGAACCCGATCTCTGCTGCGCTCACTTCCCATCGGAGTCTGAGGAACCGGACATTGTCGAACGTCTTCATCCCTTCGCGAGCGGTTCCGACGGAGGGCTCGAAGCGAGTTCCCTCCGCAGAACGAAGCATGGAGAAGACGCGCTCAGGAAGGGAATACAGGACTCTGGCCTTTGGGAGCGCCTGAAGCTCACGCCTGTCAGCCTTCAGCGGTAGAGGTAGGGCTGCCAGCACTCGTTCCTTCTCCGTCAGCGATCGAACGTCAAATGCCGCGATAGGGCAATGCGCGGCACCGAGATCGTGCCGGCCCCGAAGGACATACGCACAGCTCTCAACGAACGCGGCGTCCATTACACCTAGGCCTAGGTCAACCAGCATTTCCACGGACGGTAGGAAGAACTCCCGACGAAACGCCTCCATTCGCGGAGCGACTAGAAACGCTCGAGAGGTGATCGCGCCTATCGTGCCGTCTGCCGCCAGCTCCAGCGCCCGTGCTATGAAGGTGGCGAAGCAGTCGCTGTGTGCTCCAGGGTAGGAGACCGCCGAATACTCCTGGCCGCTTGGCGTCGCCAGACCGAAGGGTGGGTTCATCAAGACTACGTCGTAGCCAGTGCGCACAAGGTCGATCAACGCGATC
>CALBDV010000462.1 GCA_937927565.1 uncultured Holophagales bacterium | reverse complement strand
TGGGACGAGAAGCTCTGCATCCAGTGCAACAAGTGCGCGATGGTCTGCCCGCACGCGGCGATCCGCGCCAAGGTCTACGAGCCCGCGCTCCTCGCGAGCGCCCCGGCGACCTACAAGTCGGTCGACTACCGCGCCCCCGAGTTCAAGGGGATGAAGTACACGATCCAGGTCGCCCCGGAGGACTGCACGGGCTGCAACCTCTGCGCGGTCGTCTGCCCCGCCAAGGACAAGGGCAACCCGCGCCACAAGGCCCTCGACATGGTGCCCCAGGCGCCGCTGCGCGAGGCCGAGCGCGACAACTTCAGGTTCTTCCTCGACCTCCCCGAACCCGACCGGACGATGCTGAAGGCCGACGTCAAGAACTCGCAGTTCATGCAGCCCCTCTTCGAGTTCTCGGGCGCCTGCGCCGGGTGCGGCGAGACCCCCTACATCAAGCTGGCCACGCAGCTCTTCGGCGACCGGATGATGATCGCCAACGCCACCGGATGCTCGTCGATCTACGGCGGCAACCTCCCGACGACCCCGTACACGGTGAACAAGGACGGCCGCGGCCCGGCCTGGGCGAACTCCCTCTTCGAGGACAACGCCGAGTTCGGCTTCGGCATGCGCCTCGCGCTCGACAAGCAGGGCGAGCACGCCGTCGAGCTCGTCAAGGAGCTGGGCGGCCACCTCGGTGACGAGCTCGTCTCCGGCCTCCTGACGGCCGACCAGGGGACCGAGCAGGGGATCGCCCACCAGCGCGAGCGCGTCGTGGCCCTCAAGGCCCGCCTCGCCGGCCTCGACACCCTCCCGGCCCGCCGCCTCCTCGACATCGCCGACTACCTCGTGAAGAAGAGCCTCTGGATCATCGGCGGCGACGGCTGGGCCTACGACATCGGCTACGGCGGCCTCGACCACGTCCTGGCGATGGGCCGGAACGTGAACGTCCTCGTCCTCGACACCGAGGTCTACTCCAACACGGGAGGCCAGGCCTCCAAGTCGACGCCGATCGGCGCCGTGGCGAAGTTCGCCATGGCCGGCAAGTCGGCCGGCAAGAAGGACCTCGCCCTGATGGCCATCGCCTACGGCAACGTCTACGTCGCCCGGATCGCCTTCGGGGCGAAGGACGCGCAGACGGTGAAGGCCTTCACGGAAGCCGAGAGCTACGACGGACCGTCTCTGATCCTCGCCTACAGCCACTGCATCGCGCACGGCTACGACATGTCGCTCGGCCTCGAGCAGCAGAAGCTCGCGGTCGACTCGGCCTACTGGCCGATCTTCCGGTACGACCCGCGCCGCGTGGCCGAGGGCCAGCCGGGCCTCGTCCTCGACGCCTCCGCGCCGAAGGTCGACGTCGGCAAGTTCATGGCCAACGAGACGCGCTTCCGGATGCTCGACAAGACGAACCCCGAGCGGGCCAAGGCGCTCCTCGAGCTCGCACGGGAGCAGGTCGCCTCGCGCTGGGCCATCTACGAGAACCTCGCCCGCGGCGTCGATCCGGTCGCCGCGGTTGCCGCGCCCCGGACCCCCGTGAAGGCCATCTGAGGACGAGGAGCGAAAACCATGGATCTCTCAACCACCTATCTCGGGCTCAAGCTCCCCCACCCGATCATGCCGGGCGCTTCGCCGATGGTCGACAAGATCGACCTCGTGAAGCGGATGGAGGACGCCGGCGCGGCCGCCATCGTCATGCACTCCCTCTTCGAGGAGCAGCTCATGAGGGAGGAGCTCGCGACCTACCACCACATCGACGTCCACTCCGACTCGTTCGCGGAGGCGATGACCTACCTCCCGCGCCCCGACGAGTTCAACCTCGGGCCGGACCAGTACCTCGAGCAGCTCGTGCGGATCAAGCAGTCCGTCGAGCTGCCGGTCATCGCGTCCCTCAACGGCTTCACGTCAGGTGGCTGGATCCGCTACGCCAAGCTGATGCAGGACGCGGGGGCCAACGCCCTCGAGCTGAACGTCTACTACCTCGCCACGAAAGCCGACGAGACCGGTGACGAGGTCGAGCAGCGGACCATCGACATTCTGAAAGCGGTCAAGCAGGCGGTCTCGATCCCGGTCGCCATCAAGCTCTCCCCCTTCTTCTCCTCGATGGCGAACATGGCCAAGCGCCTCGACGACGCCGGCGCCGACGGCATGGTCCTCTTCAACCGCTTCTACCAGCCCGACATCGACGTCGAGAGCCTCGAGGTCGAGCCGACCCTGCGCCTCTCCGACTCGAGTGAGCTGAACCTGCGCCTCCGTTGGCTCGCCGTCGTTTCGGGCCACGTCCGCGCCTCCCTCGCCGTCTCCGGCGGCGTCCACACCCACATCGACGCGGTGAAAGCGGTGATGACCGGCGCCCACGCGGTCCAGGTCGTCTCGGGGATCCTCCAGCAGGGCCCCGACGTCATCCGTCGCATCCGCGAAGGGCTGACGCAGTGGCTCGAAGAGCACGAGTACGACTCGCTCGAGCAGATGCGCGGCTCGATGAACCTCCTCCGCTGCCCCGACGCCTCGATGTTCGAGCGCGCCAACTACATCCGGATCCTCCAGGGCTACAAGGTCTGAAGCCCCGGATCCTCGGTCCAGAAACCCACGGGGGCGGCCTTCGGGCCGCCCCCGTTTTCTTTGGCACAGCCAAACACCCGGGGTGGCCCCGGCGACCGGAGGGACCTGCGAGACCGGAGAGCGGTGCCAACCCACCTCTCCGTGCCGCACGAGTCGCGGGCGGGAGGGGTGTCCCACGGCGGTTCCTCCGCCGCGCGACCCGCATCGGCCCCGCTGCGCGGGCCGCCGGGGCGAGCGCAAACTCCTCGCACCGCTCGTCAAACACGTGCGCTCGCCTGATCCGGCGGCCTGCTCGCGGAGCCGTGCGGGACCCCGCTCGTGCTCGGACACCGCTCGCGGGACACCCCTCCCACCCGCTCAGCTCCCCGGTGGAGCCCTCAAAAAGGGTGCCCCCAAACGGGGTCAGGTCTTGATTTTCTGTTATACGGTCGATCAGGCGCCGAAGGCGGCTCCCCATCGATCGCTGAAGCTCGCCGGCCGCAGGAGGGGCGGTGCGTCTCGCGAGCCGCCCCCGAGCACGAACGGGGACCCGTTCGCGTCGTTCGACACTCGAGCGGATCAGGTCCGCGCGCGTGTCTGACGAGCGAAGCGAGGAGTTCGCGCGGACCCCGCTCGTGAGGCGAACGGCGCGGTAACGGGTCGGGCGCGCGCAGCAGGCGGCCGTGAGACGTACCGCACCGCACGCGGCCCCCTGCCGGAGCGACGTGACGGTGAACCTAGTTCTCCCCCGGTCCCCCGTCCCTCGGTCCCCCGTCCCCCGGTTCCAATCCCGATCCGGGCGATCCGCCGAGCGGAACCTCCACGATAGAATTCCGGCGTTGCCGCTCTTCCCGTCCTTTGAGCGACCTGCGGTCTTTCTCCTCGGCACCCTGGGTGTCGTCGCCGTGGGCGCCCTCGACTTCGTGACCGG
>CALBDV010000461.1 GCA_937927565.1 uncultured Holophagales bacterium | reverse complement strand
TCGCTCTCCCTGCAACTACATATCATTCCCAGTCCAGCAGCGATCATGGCGACCGAGCGCCTCAGACTGTCAGAGCCCTCTTGACTGCATACGCCCGCGACCGCGGCAACACGCAGATGATTCGGCGTCTCGGGGCTCAGCGAATCACGAATCAGCGCGACGTGTGCTTCATCCAGGTTCCTTCGGTGCTTCTCGATTTCAGCCTTCAGGACGGACGCCTCCGCACTTGTCTTCGCGAGCGCGTCCTGGGTCATTCTGAGGTCCTTACCCATTTCATCGTACTTCCCTTCCAACTCCCTGGCCGCGGCGCACGATCCGGCAAGCGTTCCGGTCAGAGAGAATGCACCAGTAAGAATGGGCACCAGAGTGGCACCCCAGAGTCCCTCGTACCATGGCTTACGAGCCAGGCCTTGAACTGCGTCCGCTAGCTCTTTGGCGCTTTCGAGATTCGACCGAAGCGCCTCAACGTCAGGGCCACCCTGCGTCACCCCTCCCTCCCGCGATCGTTGATGTCGAAGATCACTTGGAAGAACATGTTCAGGCCGATCACGTTCTTGCCGTTTGCCTGACGGATGACTGGCGTCTGGTAGTAGGGCTCCACCTCGCGGTCCACGACCACCTCGGCGCCCTGGTTCGTGATCCATCGGTACTTGAACCGGCCCGACGGATCGCGCGCGATGATGAGCTCGGTCCGAACCGACCCGATGAGATCGTCGTCCTCCTCGGAGATGGCCTGGATCGCAAGCTTCGTGAGACCGAACACGGCGCGAGCGATGGGGATAACCGCGGCGGTCGGTCCGCCCGCAGCTGTCAGGGCTGCCTGCAGGATCGCCATTCCGTCTTCGTCGATCCACTGTACGAAGGCGTCGATGGTCTTCTGCTTCTGCATCTGGTTCTGCTCGTACAGCTGCCAGAGCTTCGTCGCAGCGACGTTGGTGAAGAGCTTCTTCACCATGGCGGTGTCCGCGTCGCTCTCCCAGGCGAACAGGTCGACCCAGAGCCTGGTCTGCTGACCCGGAGCCACGTCCGGCAGAGCAACCGTGAAGGTCGTGTCCGACATCGGAATCTGCTGCCCCTCAGCGACCGTATGTCCCTCGTCGATCGGGCATCCGGTGCTGAATCCCTGGTGAAGTAGCGCCGTCGCGTCGTCGTCCTGATAGACCTGCCAGGTGAAGTAGTAGTCGGGGTCTCCCCAACGGTCGTCGCCCTTGATGCACTTGAGGGTTTTCAGTCGATAGTGGAGGTACATTGGCTTCCTACTCCCGTTCGTCGCGATGTTGGTCGTGGTCGTGGAACAGCGATGGGCTCGGAGATGTCGTGTTCTGTGGAGGCGCCGCTCTCACCCCGCCGGCGCCGGCGTGGGCGCCGTGTCGTCTTCGTCGCCGCCGTCCTCGTCGCCGTCTGCGTCCTCCTCGTCCACGCCGCCGTTCGACTTGCTGCGCAGGAAGCCGAGGCTCCGGAGCAGGCGCCGGTCGGTGACGACGGTGCGCGCGAGCACGCTCCATTCGAGGTACCAGGCCCAGAGGGCGTCCTCGCGGGCGGCGAGGGCTTCCTTGTCGTCGGGCGTGGGCGGAGCGTCGTCCATGGGCGCGCTCATGAGGCGCTGGAGCAGCTCGCGAGCCTCGCCGAGCGTCTCGGCATTGAGGCCGCGTTCGGCGAGCAGCGCGGTGGCGGCTTGGTCGGCGGGCACACTCGAGGCGGCGAGGCGATCGACGCGCTCGAGGAAGACGCTGACGGAGTGGATGACGTCGAGACCCTCGGCCTGGTTGAGGTTGAGGAAGACGGCGTCGCGCACGGTCGGGTGATGGCGACGCAGGCTGGCGTTGGCGACGGGGAACCAGCGGTTCTCCCACTCGTCGAGGCGACGCAGGGCGTTCGGGTCGACCGGCGGGCCGGCGTCGACGTGCACGATGCGCAGGTCGCGCAGGAGCGTCCATCCGTCGTCGACGACGCTCTTCTTGAAGACGACGCTCTTCATGGCGCGCGCGATGCGCGGGTTGCCGAGCGCGTAGAGGAACTGCAGCACGCGGGCGGACTTCTGGCCGAGAGAGAGCTTGGGGAGCGCCCGTCCCCCCGCCGCGCGAGGCGCCGCTCGGGCAGACGTGCGCGGGGCCCCGGGCACGCGGCGGTCGGTGGCGTGGGGCGAGCGCGCGCTGCGCGGGATGTAGGACATGCTCCGCGTGCCCGATCGCAGCGCGTCGGCCGGGATTAATTCTCCCCCCGCTGCCGAGGCGAACTTCCTCGGGAGCTCCGAAGCTTGGAGCGAGGTCGACCCATGCTCCGAGCGGGGGGAGGCGCCGCCGGACGGGGGAAGGGACGGCGCCGGACGAGGGAGCGAACGCGCCGGAGCGATTGAGGCAGCGCACCGGAGCGAGGGGCGCTCGCCAGCGGAGCGCGGAGCGTGTGCGTCGGCCGCGAGGTGCTGGGGCGCCGCGAACGAGGTCGGCACGGCGCCGAGCAAAGCGCCGCGAGACGCGAGCGAGGACGAGCGACGCGCGAGCGAGGTCGATACCGA
>CALBDV010000460.1 GCA_937927565.1 uncultured Holophagales bacterium | reverse complement strand
TGTAGACGTTGAAGACCTCGTAGTTCCACTGCCATCCGTTCGCCGAGTCGTTGCTGCTGCCGCTGAAGGCGAGCCGGTTCCCCTCGGCGTCGCGGAAAAGGCCCTCCTTCGGGTGGTAGTACTCGCGCGCTTCCGATGCGGCGAGCGGAAGGCCGTCCTTGCCCTTGGGGAGGACGACGCGCATTTCGAGTGTCCCCTGGGCCACCATCCATGCGAGCGCTTCCAGCCGGGCCTTCATCGAGGCGTCAGAGGGGTCCGCCAGGCACCCGACGAGGACGCGTTCCACGATCCCCTTGAGCTCCTCGCCCCTCCGCACGGCCTCCACGTCCGCAGGCGACAGTTGCGCCCCGCACAGGAGCCGCATTCGACCCCCGTTGCCGATCAGCCGGACGATCCCGGCCGCGGCGATCGCGAGCGCTGCGCTCGAGAAGAACCCTGTCGACCGGTCGAACGAGACGCTCCGCTCGAGAGCCGGAATATAGAAGTCCTTCAGCCGGTCGTCCTTCGGCCCGTAGGAGATCTGAAAATCGTAGGAAGGGAGCAGCTGCACGGTCAGCCTGCGGGCGGGTAGACCGCGGATGGCACTCCGCGGTTGTCGGAGAGGAACTGCAGGGCTCTCTCGAGGGTGCCGAAGGACGGTAGGCCGGAGGTGCGCAGGGTGGCGAAGTCGAGCATCTTCGTCATCGGAAGCTGGTCGACCGTCGGCTTGTAGGTCCTTCCGGGGCCGAAGTGCCGGCCGAGCCACTCTTTCGCGCCGCGGACGGACTCCGGGTCACCGTTGAATGCGGTCCCCTGGAGAAGCCCGCTTCGGGCCACCGCGCGCTCGTCCACCAGCGGGCGCCCGGCCATCAGGTGAACGCAGGGCAAGAACAGGCTCTCGAACTCTCGACGCAGGAGGACGATCGCCGTAGGGAACGGAAGGCGTGCTTCCTGCACCCATCTCGCGGCCTCGGGCGCCGACTCCCGCGGGCAGCGGTCGTCCTCGTCTCGGAGTATCAGCAGGAGCCTCGCGTCTGGCTTCGAACGGACAAGGCTACAGGCCCGTTCGACCCCGGATCGTTGCGTCAGTCTCTGACCCCGGATAGGCGTTCGACTCCACGCGACCGCCGGAAGGCCGAGATCGACCCAGAGACGGGAAACGAGAGTCTGGGCTGCCGCGACCTCTCCGTGCCCTTCGACGACGAGCCAGCCGCGATCCATCACCGTGCCTTCACTCGGTGTCGTCTCCCAGCGGGAGCTCCTGCTGTAGCCCTTCCATCCTCATGAGCTCCCCAAGCGTCAGCAGCTGCTGCCGGACCGCGGCCTGTTGAGCGGATTCGAGCCGGGAGACCGTCGTGATCCCCGAATCGCGCCGCACCACCCGAACGTCCTCGGGGTCGAGGAGGTCGAGGAGTTCGGGGCTGTGCGTCGTGACGAGGACCTGGCTCCGGCTGGACGCCTGCGAGAGGAAGTCATAGAGGAGCGGCAGCGCCAAGAGATGAACCTTCAGCTCCGCCTCCTCGACCCCG
>CALBDV010000459.1 GCA_937927565.1 uncultured Holophagales bacterium | reverse complement strand
ACCAGCACTGGTACGGCTGGGCCGAGATGAAGCGCGACCTCGCCGAGATCAGGGCCGAGGCGAAGGCGCTCCGCGCCGAGCACGGGAAGAAGGCGGCGGCGAAGCCGAAGGCCGCTCCGGCGAAGAAGGCCGGCTGAAGCACGGGGCCACGCAGGCGCGGACCTGCCGGTCCCCGAAGGCTCCTCGAAGGGCCGCCCCACCGGGCGGCCCTTCTTTTCTGAGACGATGGCGTCCGTGATCACGCGCAAAGACGCCGAGCGCCTCGACGCCGCCGACCCGCTCGCCCCCTTCCGCGACCGTTTCACCCTTCCCGGCGGCCTCGTCTACCTCGACGGCAACTCCCTCGGCGCGCTGCCGAAGGAGGCGACCGCGCGAGTCGCCGAAGCCGTCTCCCGCGAGTGGGGCGAAGGCCTCGTGAGGAGCTGGAACGACGCCGGGTGGATCCACCTGCCGCGCCGCGTCGGCGACAAGATCGCGCGGCTCGTCGGCGCCGGCCCCGGCGAGGTCGTCTGCACCGACTCGACCTCCGTCAACGTCTTCAAGGTCCTCTCCGCCGCGCTCGCACTCAGGCCCGGGCGCTCCACGATCCTCTCGGAGGAAGGGAACTTCCCCACCGACCTCTACATGGCCGAGGGGCTCGCCCGCCTCGTCGGCGACGGCCACCGGCTGCGGCTCGTTCCGAAGGGCGAGGTTCTCTCCGCGCTCGACGGCGACACGGCCGTCCTCCTCCTGACGCACGTCGACTACCGGACCGGCGAGAGGCACGACCTGCCGGCGGTGACGCGCGCGGCGCACGACGCGGGCGCGCTCGTCGCCTGGGATCTCGCCCACACGGCCGGGGCGATGCCCGTCGGCCTCTCGGCCGCCGGCGCCGACTTCGCCGTCGGCTGCGGCTACAAGTACCTCTGCGGCGGCCCCGGCGCCCCGGCGTTCCTCTACGTCGCGCCCCGGCACCAGGAGGCGTTCGTCCAGCCGCTCTCGGGCTGGCTCGGGCACGCGGAGCCGTTCGCCTTCGAGCCCGGCTACCGGCCCGCGGCAGGGATCTCCCGCTTTCTCTGCGGCACGCCGCCGATCCTCTCGATGACCGCGCTCGACGCCGCGCTCGACGTGATTCTCGAGGCCGATCTCTCGCTCGTACGCGAGAAGTCGGAGAAGCTCACCTCGTTCTTCGTCGAGGCGGTGGAGCGGCTCTGCGGCGACGCCGTGAGTCTCGTCTCGCCGCGCGAGCCGTCGCGCCGCGGAAGCCAGGTCTCCTTCTCGCACCCCGACGGCTACGCCGTCATGCGGGCGCTCGTCGCGCGCGGCGTCGTCGGCGACTTCCGCGCTCCCGACGTCCTGCGCTTCGGCTTCGCGCCTCTCTACGTTCGCTTCACGGACGCCTGGGACGCGGCAGGGGCGCTCGCGGAGGTGCTTTCGTCGCACGCCCACGAGCGCCCCGAGTTCCGCCGCCGCGAGGCGGTGACGTGACCTACCGGTAGCGGGCCCGCGCCCAGTACCCGGGAACCCAGCGGCCCCAGCGGTCGTAGTACCCGGTCACCCAGACGGCGCCGCGGTAGGGCCGCGCGACCCAGCGCCCCTCGACGTACGCCCAGCGGGCGGCGTCACGGTAACGGTGGTCGTACCGATACCCGTAGCGGTCGTTCCGGTAACGGTTCTCGTAGTTCCACCGGCCGTGGCGGTCATCGTGACGTACGTCGACGACGACGGGCAGGGGCGGCACGGGGAGGTGGCGCAGCACCTTGTGGGGCGCCGGCGGGAGCGGGAGACTCACGTGGACCCGCACGTCCGCCGGGGCCGACGGCGCCACCGCGAGGGTGAGGGCCGCCGCTGCGGCGAGGATCATGTTCCGGTGGGCGTTCTTCATGTCGGACCTCCTTGGACGATGTGTGGGAGTTCGTTGCTCCCACCCGGTCCATTGCAGGCCCTATGCCAGCCCGCCGGAACGCCCGAGAGTGCAGGGAATCACCCTTTCGCGCGACCGAAGCGCCCGTTCGCTCTCGACCGGGCACTGGATCGCCCTCTGGAGAGGACGGGAAGCCTCCCGGCGACCGCCGGGAGGCCCCGTGGGTGCCTACGCCGCGTGAATCCGGTCCTCGAAGGCCGCGAGAGCGGCCTTCGCTCCCTCGCCCATCGAGATGATGATCTGCTTGTACGGAGTCGTCGTGACGTCGCCCGCCGCGTAGATCCCCTTCGTCGACGTGCGGCACTTGTCGTCCACGACGATCTCGCCGAAGCGGTTCACGTCGACGAGCCCCTTCACGAGGGCTGAGTTCGGAACGAGGCCGATCTGGATGAAGATCCCGTCGACCGGGATCGTCTTCTCCGCGTCGGTCCCGCGGTCGACGACCTTGATCCCCGTGACCTTGCTCCCGTCTCCCACGATCTCCGCCGTCCGGTGGTGGAGGACGATCGCGGTGTTCGGCAGCTTCTTCAGGTTGTCGACGAGGACCTTGTCGGCCTTCAGCTCGTTCATGAACTCGACCACGGTCACCGAGCCGCAGATCCCGGCGAGGTCGATCGCCGCCTCGATTCCCGAGTTGCCGCCGCCGACGACGACGACCCTCTTGTCCTTGTAGAAGGGACCGTCGCAGTGCGGGCAGAAGGCGACGCCGCGCCCGATGTACTCCTTTTCCCCGGCGACGTTCAGCTCGCGCCACTGCGCGCCCGTCGCCACGATGAGCGACTTCGCCTGGAGCACCTCGCCCCCCGCGAGGCGGACCGTCTTCAGCTCGCCGTTCTCGATCGCCTCCACGCGCCGGTTGTCGAGGATCTCGACCGGGTAGCTGCGGACGTGGGCCAGGATGTCGGCCGCGAGCTTCTTCCCCTCGGTGTGCGTCGTCCCGATGAGGTTGTCGATGCCGACCGTCTCGAGGACCTGCCCGCCCACGTTCTTTGCGACGAGCGCCGTGCGGAGCCCCTTTCGGACCGAGTAGATCGCCGCGGACGCCCCGGCCGGGCCGCCCCCGACGACGACGACGTCGTAGGGCTCGCGCGCGGGAAGGTCCCGCGCCGCTTCCGACGCTTCGACGCCGTAGCGCTCCTCGAGGGCGTCGATCAGCTCCACGAGACCGGCGCGGCCCACGGAGACCTGCGCGTTCTCGTGGATCGTGGAGATGACCGTCGGGACGCCCTGGATCCCCAGCTTCTCGACCTCGCTCTCCGCGAGGCCGCCGTCCACCATCTCGTGGACGAAGTCGGGGTGGATCAGGGCCATCTGGTTGAGGGCCTGCACCACCTCGGGGCAGTTGTGGCACGACAGGGAGATGAACGTCCGAAGCCGCACGGGCCCCTTGAGATGCCTGATGCGGTTCTGCAGGCCCTCGTCCGGCCGCTTCCCGAGCCCCGCGGTGTTCAGGACCGCGAGGACGAGGGAGGAGAACTCGTGCCCCCCGGGAATCCCCTTGAAGAGGATCGACGCGGAGCGCCCCTCCACGGACACCTCGAACGAGGGGATCGCGGCGGGCTCGCCCTCGACGCGGTGTACGACCTTCTCCGGTGCCGTCGCCGCGATGTCGGAGAGCATCGTGGTGAGCTCGTCCTGCTTCGCGTGATCGGACGGGCGCTGGCGGAGGACGATCGTGACGGGAAGGTCGCGGTAGAGCTGCTGGAGCTGCGCGGACAGGGAGGCGTCGAGCATGAGGTTTCTCTGTTCCTATTCGGGTGTGCGCGGGGACGAGCTCCGTTTTCCGCAGGAACTCCCGCTCGCGCCGGGGTCGGTGGGCCCGAACGGCTGGAGGGGACGCGGCTCCCGAGGGGCCGCGTCTCCTCCACGCCGGGTCCGGATCAGATCTTGCCGACGAGG
>CALBDV010000458.1 GCA_937927565.1 uncultured Holophagales bacterium | reverse complement strand
GCGAGGGTCGACAGCAGGTTGTGAACGCGGGACTTCTTCTGCTCGACGGCGAGGACCTCGGGGAGCTTGTCGATGAGGAGGGCATCGATGTCCTCACGGCTTACGGGGCCGTGGGTCCGAATCAGCTTGAGAAGGAGCTCCTCGTAGTACGACCTCTCGAGGCCCCTATCCCTGATGTGCCTGGCCTTCTGGCCCGTGGCCCGCGCGACCCCGGCGGAAACGAGGAGATTCGGATACCGGCCTTCCACGAGCCCCTGCTTCCTCAGCAGGCGGTGATCCTCGCGAGAGATGCTCACGCGTTTCTGGACGCGATCGAGGAGGATTACAGTCCAGAGGTCGAGGTCCGTGCGCTCCATCAGGAGCCGCGTGTAGTGCTCGTCGAGGATCGCTCCTGGGAGCATGACCGCGACGCGATCCGCCGAAGAGAGGTCGTAGTCGGGCAACGGGAAAGACCGCCTCGCCTGGGTTTGGAACATCCGCTTGATGCCGCCCCCCTGGGTATCGATCAGGTTCAGCTCGACCATCGCTTCGGCCAGGAACGGGTTCCTGTAGATCTCGGGCGGCGAGTCCTGCTGGATGACCCTGTCCACCGAGCCGGGGAGAAACGACCCGACGTTCGTCAGGAGCAGCCTCCGCGGCGTCTCGACTACTGTGATGCGTCCGTGGAGGCCGTAGTCCTGGTGGGCGATGCAGTTGTTCAGCGCCTCGCGCAGGACCCACGCGTCGTACTGGCTGATCTCCTGCGGGAACAGCGTCCCGCTCGGCAGCGTCCGGAGCGTCAGGTTCCGGACCCGGGCTGCGAGCTTCCCGGCATTCAGCAAGAAGGGCGGGCCGAAATGTTCGTAATCCAGCTCGCGGTTCGCGTCGTCCTTCAGGATCCACGACATCTTCGCGACGGCCGGCGAGAGGAGGCCCGCCGACTCGGGAAGCCCCACCAGCAGGAGCGCGGCGTTCGTGACGGCCCCCTGAACCGTGAGCTTGCACTTGTTCAGAAACGTCGCTGTGTCCCACGACTCGAGCTCCGTTCGCTGCCTGGGATGCTTGACGCCGAACTGCTCTCGAGCAACCCGGATCGCCTCGGGGTCGAGGTCCGCGAGAGACGCCCGTTCGCAGATCTGCGCGGACCAGTCCGCTCGTCGAAGGAGGATGGCGCGCTGCTTGTCCGGGTGCTTCTCGAGGGGGACCTTGCTCGAGTCGATCCGGATGTAAGGAACACCGTAGAACGCGACCGGGCGGTCCCAAGCGGCACGCACCGAGAAGAGAACGACCCGGCCGGACGGATGTTCGATGACCTCGCACTCGACCCCGACCTTGGGCTCGATCCCGAGGGTCAGCCAGAGGAGAAGGTCCTGGTTTCCCTTCCCCTTCTCGGACGACGGATCGAGGCGCGTACCGACGACCTCGTGCGTCTTGTCTTCGATGCCGAACACCAGATAACCCCGATCTTTGCCGGCAAGGCAGGCCGAGTTCGCGAGCGCCGAGAGGTACTCGCCGATCTCCTGGGCCTCGTAGCGGTTGGCCTTGAACTCCAGCCATCCCGTCTCGCGCGGGAGAGCGCGGAGGCGATCGAGAAGGGCAACCAGCTCGGTCCGGGTCACGCGGCACGCCTCCGGTCGACGACGCTCCCGAGTTCGGTAACTGCCGGGAGATCAGCCGAGGTCATCGTCGCCTCCGATCACGAAGAGGCGGGGCTGCGAGGCGATGCGCGAGACGAACGAGTCGGCCTCCGCTCGGCGAAGGCGCCACTCGGCGATCGTGAAGACCGCCGGGTTGACGGTTCGGCCGAGGACGGCCTCGGCGGGCTGGAGCGCCTCGAAGAGGTCGGAGTAGGTGAGCGAGTCCGAGAGGACGAGGAGGTCGACGTCGCTCCCGGCCGTCTCGGTCCGCTTCGCGACGGAGCCGAAGACAAAGGCCGCGTGGACGCGGGGTGCGAGAGGCTCGAACGCTTTCCGGATCGGCTCGACGAGACCGACGGTCTTGACGACGAGCCCGTGCAGCTCGGTGAAGACGGGACAGTCCTCGCGAGCCTGGTAGTGCTTCTGGTTTCCCGTCCGCGTCACCGTCACGAGGCCGGAGTCGGCGAGCCGAGCGAGTTGACGGTGAACGGCTCCCGTGCCGCCGTGCGCAAGGCGGATCAGCTCACCGCTCTGGAAGCGACGCTCCGGCTGGCCGAACAGGAGGCCGAGGACACGCTGTTGAACCGGGGTGAACAGCGCGTCGGCGAGGCCTGTTCGGGTTGGAGTCGAGATCCTTCCCATTTCGGGAAGAATCATACCCGATTCGGGAACGATTTCAACCGGCGGGTGTGGGATGCCTTTCACGAACCGCCGCTCCGAGCTTCACTTCCTCTGAAGCGCCATCCGGAGGGCCAGAGCGAAGTCCGCGTTCCGGACGAGGCCGTCTTTCGCGAGGAGCTTCTTCGCTCCGCGGCCCAAGCGCCTGGCGAGAGCGTCCAGCCGGGTTCGACGGGTGCCGGAGGGAACCTCGAGGTAGACGAACGTGCAGGGCCGCGTTCCGGCCCTGTGCGTCCGGAGGTAGATCACCTTCCCGGCCGGTGCGACGAGGGGGGAGCCGTGGCCTTCGTCCGTGATCTGGATGACGTCGTCGAACAGTAACGGCAACCGGGAACCGGTAAGCCGGTAGCTGTCGACCTCCGTCCCGTGCTTCTTCCGCCGGCTCTTCGCTTCCACGAGCCCGGCGTCATGCGTCTTCTGGTACGCCTCCGTCCAATTCTCGATGTGGAGATGCGCCAGGCGGAGCGGGGAGTGCAGCGCGGCGACGCTCTTGGCGCGTCGCTTCGGCGCCCTTCGCCCACCGGGGATGAGCGGGTCGCGGTAGAGCTTCTGGAGGACGGCGAGCGCCTTCGGGCCGAGTTCCTCGACGCAGTTCTTCTGGACGAATCCCCGCGCGGCGGCGACCGCGCCCGGGTCGGAGGTCTCGAGGACCGCTTCGACGAGGCCGGTCTTCGAGTGCGCCGAGGCGTTCGTCGAACCGACGAACACCCGCCGCCCGACGACGAAGACCTTCGCGTGGAGGTTCCGGACGCTGAAGATCCGAATGCCCTTGCGGTAGGCCGCGAGAAGGTCCTTCGGGCTTGTCTGGCCGCTCGACACGGCGTGCTCGCTCGCGTCGACGACCAGCGAGCTCCCATTCGGGAGCGGGAGGAGCCGGCCCGCGCCCTTCCCGTAATAGGCGACGGCGGCGAAGGC
>CALBDV010000457.1 GCA_937927565.1 uncultured Holophagales bacterium | reverse complement strand
CCCGCGGCGACGCCGAGCGCGGCGAGGCTTCTGGCGAGCTCGGGTCTCACGGTGCGCGTCGCCTTGGCCTCGATGAGGGTGACCTTTCCTTCCTTTGTCGGCACGACGAAGTCGACCTCGAGGCCTTTCTGGTCGCGGAAGTGGTAGATCTCGCGTCTCTTCCCCGCGTTGAGCTGGCTCTTGACGATCTCCGAGGCAACGAAGCCCTCGAATACGGGACCGAGGAACGGGGAAGAATCCAGCTGCTTCTCGGTTTCGATGCCGAGGAGAAAGCACGCCAGGCCCGCATCCGCGAAGAAGAGCTTCGGGCTCTTGACGAGGCGCTTGCCGAAATTCTCGAAGTAGGGGGGGACGAGAAGGACCTGGCCGGTGAGCTCGAGGATGTCCAGCCAGGAGGAGATCGTCGGCACCGAGACGCCGAGGGGAGCCGCGAGGTCGGTCCTGTTGACGGTCTGCCCGTGCCTGGTGACGAGGAGACCGAGGAAGCGGCGAAACGACCCGAGGTCGCGTATGGCCGCAACGGCCCGGACGTCCCTTTCGAGGTAGGTCTGGACGTAGGAGCTGAACCAGGTGCGGGCCGACCGCGGGCGGGCCAGCACTTCCGGGAAGCCGCCCCGAAGGAGAGAGACTTTCGCCGATTCGGTGACCGAGAGCGGCCAGAGCTGCAGCACGGCGGCCCTCCCGGCAAGCGACTCGGTGACCCCGCGCATGAGGGGCGCCTCCTGCGAGCCAGTGAGCAGCCACTTCCCCATGCTGCGGGGCGAGGCGTCGACGAAGGTCCGGACGAACCCGAGCAGCTCCGGGGCGTTCTGGATCTCGTCGAGGATGACCGGGAGCTTCAGGCCTTCCAGGAAGCCGCGCGGGTCCGCCTTGACGCGCGAGAGGACGTCGGGGTCCTCGAGCAGGACGTAGCTCGCCCTCGGAAAGAGCCTCCGGAAGACGGTCGTCTTCCCGGAGCGCCTCGGCCCCGTCAGGATGACCGCCGGGAAGTCCCTCGCGGCGCGACGGAGGACGGGCTCGATCGTGCGAGCGATATACGCCACGGTGTTAATTCTAAAGTACGACTTTAGGAATCGCCCCGAGTAGGGCTTGGGGTCTGGTCTACGTTCTACAGTCTACGAAAACTTGCGCGGGCTGGCCTTCAGGCTCGAATGACCTCGACGTCGTAGCGGTCGAAGGCAGCATCGGCGGTGAGGATCGGAAGGCGTTCCACGAGGGCCCGGGCTATGAGGAGGCGATCGAACGGGTCTCGGTGGTGCGGGGGAAGGGTCGATACCCTGAGCG
>CALBDV010000456.1 GCA_937927565.1 uncultured Holophagales bacterium | reverse complement strand
CCCTGGTACGGCTCGATGAACGAGGGGTGGTTGTGCGACTCCATCTTGAAGACGACCGCGAGGCCGTCGCCGATGTCCACAGCCCCCGCGTTCTCGCCCGGCCCCTGGACGACGCGCTTTCCCGTCGTCGGGAGGTCGCGCAGGAAGACCTTCGACGACTTGTAGGAGCAGTGCTCGCTCCAGAGGGCCGAGAAGATGCCGAGCTCGACGAGGTTCGGCTCGCGGCCCAGCGCCGCGAGGATCCTCTCGTATTCCTCCGGGGTCAGCTTGTGCTCGGCGAGGAGCGCGGGGGTGATCGTCGGGGAAGTGGATCCCATGGCGCGAGAGTTTACCCGCGCCCTCGGAAGGAACCGGTGAGCGTAACCTCCGCGGGATGTTCTCGACGAGAACCCCCGTGCCCGGCACGGAGAACCGCCTGACGAGGGCGCTCGGTGCACACCCCCGGCCGGTTCTCGACCTGACGGCCACGAATCCGACGACGGCGGGGCTTCCCGTCGACTCCTCGCCCGCCCTGGCTCTCCTCGCGGACCCGCGGGGAGGGCTCTACTCTCCCGATCCCTGCGGCCTCCTCTCCTCTCGGGAGGCGGTCGCGGGGTACTACGCCCGACGAGGCGTCGAGGCCGGACCCGGGCGGATCGTCCTCACGGCCTCGTCGAGCGAGGCCTACGGCTGGCTCTTGAAGCTCCTCGCCGCACCGGGAGACGCCGTCCTCGTGCCGGCCCCCAGCTACCCGCTCCTCGACGCCCTGGCGGCCCTGGAGGGTGTCGAGATCGTCCGCTACCGCCTTCCCGCCGAGGACTGCTGGGCCGTCCACGCGGGCCTCGTCGAGGAGGCGGCCGACCGGGTCGCCGCGGCCGGGCGGCGCGTCGCAGCGGTGGTCGTCGTGAACCCGAACAACCCCACCGGCACCTCCATTTCCCGCGCCGAGCTCGGTGCGCTCGCATCGCTCGCCGCGCGGCGGGACTTCGCGATCGTCTCCGACGAGGTCTTCCTCGACACCCGCTTCGAGGACCGGGCCGGCGACGTGCACGTCGCCGCGGCGGACGCGGAAGCGACGGGCGAGGCGCTCGTCTTCTCCCTCGGCGGCCTCTCGAAATCGGCCGCGCTGCCGCAGCTGAAGCTCGGGTGGATCCTGGCCGGCGGGCCCGCGCCGCTCCTCTCCGAGGCGCTCGAACGCCTGGCCTGGATCGCCGACACGTACCTCTCCGTCGCCACGCCCGTCCAGCTCGCGCTCCCGGGGCTCCTGGAGTGGGGAGAGGGGGCCATCGGCGCCCTGCGCGCCCGTCTCCTCTCGAACCATGCCGCGCTCGCCGAGGCTTTCGCAGGGGCCTGCGAGACGACGGTCTCGCCGCTCTCCGCCGGCTGGTCCGCCGTCCTCCGCCTTCCGGCGGTCGAATCCGAGGAAGAGCTCGTCCTCCGCCTCCTCGAGCAGGAGGACCTCCTCGTCCACCCCGGCTACTTCTTCGATTTTCCCCGCGAGGCGTTCCTCGTCGTCTCGCTCCTGCCGCCGGAGGAGAGGTTCCGCGAAGGGGCCGCACGCCTGGCGCGAAGCGTCCACGACCGGCGCTGAGCCGGAAGGCTTCCGGCTTCAGCGCGGTTTCGACTTCGGAGCGGCGGCCTTCTTCTTCGGGGCCTTCGTCGGTGCGGGCGTCGGCGCAGGCGCGCGCGGCAGGACGAGGAGTGCGAGCGTCGTCCGCTGGACCTCCCAGTCCGCCTTCTTCCAGATCTCGCCCCGGGCACGGTCGGCCTTCACGGTGCGACGGACGGCGGCCGCTGCGAGGAGGAGACGGCCCTCGTTCTCGAGTGGAAGCGCGACGACACCGTTCGCGTCGGCCGCGACGGCGACCGGTGCGTCGCTCCCCGGCGCATACGCCCTCACGACGGCTCCCGCCGCGGGCTTCCCGTCGAGGAAGACCGAGACCGGAAGGGTCGTCCCCGCGCGAAGAGGAAGCGGCGGAACCCCCGCCACGATCTCGAGCGGGAGACCGAGCGGCTCGTCCGTTCCCGCGGCCGGGTCGGCGGGCGTCGCCGAGCGCGGTGGCGCCAGGACACCCGCGAAAGCGCGTGCGCTCTCCACCGCGACGATCCTCGCCGCCTTCTTCGTCTCCTTCTTCTTCGTCCTCTCGGCGAGGGCGGCCGTTGCCCCCGCGTCTCTCAGGAACGCCTCGAACTCCGCAGCCTCCACGGTTCGCGCCTCGGGCGCGAGGAGGATCCCGAGCGTCGCGAGGCCCTGCCCCGCCCAGGTCGCCTCGAGGCGCGTCACGGGGCCGTCGGCCTTGCCGGAGGTGAGCGGCATGGGCCGACCCGCGCCGAGCCTCACGAACGACCGGTCGATCCTCTCGGGGGCGACGGCGCTCCCCGGCTCCGGGAAGTGCGCTCCCGTCGTCAGCTCGACGAACGAGCTCTCTCCCGACAGGCTCGTCGGGAACGGCAAGGGGGTTGCCGCGACGGCGGGGCGGGCCGGGCGGGCTCCCCGGCGCGCCGGAGGAGCGGCCTTCACGACGCTCTGCGGCAGGACGGGGTGGAGCCACGTTTCGGCGGCCGATCCCGGCCCCGCGAACGCGAAGAGCGCCACCGCGGCCGCCGCCCTCGCCGTTCTGCGGACCGCACCGTCCCTGTCCCTCTCGGGCATCACATCCTCCTCCCCGAACCGCCGGTGATTCTAAGGGCCGCGCGGCGCCCGGAGCCCCGCCGGATCGAGACCCTAGAATCGAAGGATGGCGCGCGGCATCCACGCTCCCCGGTCCCGCGCCCGGCGCGTCGCGCTCAAGGCGATCGTCCTCTGTGCGCTTCTCCTTCCCGCGGCGCTCCTCTTTCTCCTCTACCGCCCCGGCGTGCAGGCCCGCCTCCTGGCAACCGCCCTGCGGAAGGCCGGTCAGGCGACAGGGCTTTCCCTCTCGGCCCGGGAGGTGTCGATGGACCCCCTCCGGGGGCGCCTGGTCCTGCGCGGCCTCGCCGTCGCCGTCCCCGGGGCTCGCCCGTTCCTGACGGCCGACGAGGCCGAGGTCGAGATCGACGTCCGGGAGGGACTCCACCGGCGCCTGCACGTCCGGCACGTGGTCGCCGAGGGGGTCCGCATCGATCTCTCCGCCCCGCTCCCCGCATCGCAGGGCACGTCGACGGAAGAGCTGACGTTCCTCTCCGCAGCCCGGATCGATCACCTCCGGGTCGAGATCTCCTCCTTCGTGTCGGGGCCGCTCCCCTCGTCGCTGGGGGACGTGGCGCTCGGGGCGCGGATCGAGAAGGCCCGGCTGACCGGAACCCTCCGTGGCGGCACGCTCGTGCTGCAGGGGGACCTCCCTTCCGTCGCCGTCGATCGCCCCGGCCCTCACCAGCTCACGGCGGCCGGAAACGTCGCGCTCTCGCTGACGGAGGCGGGACAGCTCAACCTCGAGGCGTTCCACCTCGCGGGCGACGGCTTCTCCGCGTCGGTCTCGGGCGCGGCCGGCCTCTCCCCCGAGGCGCCGATCGCCTTCCACGCAGAGGTGAGCGCGGAGCCCGAGAAGGTCGCACCCGAGCTGGAAACGACGGGAACGCTCCACCTCGTGGCGGACCTCGGCGGGAGCCGCTCCGAGCCTTCGGCCACCTTCGCCGTCGACGGGCAGGACGTGAAGACCCCCGGCGCCGCCCTCGAGACGGTGACCGTGAAAGCGCTTCTCGAGGACGGGACGCTCTTCGTCGAAGCGGCACGGACGGATCTGCAGCCGGGCGGACGTATCGAGGGAGAGGGTCGATTCGATCTCGACGAGGGTGCCGGGACCTGGACGCTGCGGGCCGCGCGCCTCCCCGACGGACTCCTCGCCGGGATCGCCGACGAGGCGACGCGGGCCCGCTGGGGCATCGCCGGAGCCGAGCTCGACGGCATCGCGACGGTGAGGCACGGGCGGGGCGACCCGATCCCGCTCACGGTCGACACCCGGCTGTCGCTCTCCCGCGACGGGACGTCCCTCGCGACCGCGACGGCCCGCCTCGATTCCCGCGGCGCGACGACGCTCGACCTGGCGGCGACGTTCCTCCCCGACTCCCCCGGCGAGCGGCACGCGGAGGGGAGCCTTCGGGCGCCCGCTCTCGCGGACCTCTCGTCGGGCCGGCTCGTCGACGGGCGGCTGAGGCTCGCCGTCCCCGATCTCGCCGCCGCGCACGCCGAGCTCCGCGCGCTGTTTCCCTCGCTCGTCGCCGAGGCCCCGGAAGGAGTCGACCTCAGGGGAGGGCTCCGGCTCGACGTCGAGGCCGCGGGACCCCTGCGCGCGCTGCGGGGAAACGCCGAGGCGGCGTTCGACCCGGCACGGGGCGGTTCGCTCCTGCTCCACGCAGCCGCTAACGCCGACCGCCGCTCCGTCGAAGGGACGGTCCGGGCATCCGGCATCTCGATCGGCACCGTCCGAACCGGCGCGACCGGGCTCGCGTCGGCCGATGCCACCTTCGCCCTGGGCCCGAATCGGCGGGACGTCCGCGTCACCCTCGACGCGGCCGGCCTCTGCCTCGGCGAGGAGCTGCCGCTCCTCGAGGCGTTCCACGCCACGCTCGAGGCCGATGGACCGGAGCTGCGGATCGTCGACCTCGCTGTGACCAGCCGGGAGGCGCCCGGATCCGGGCCCGGCCTCGCCCACCTCGAAGCCACGGGCCGCCTTTCCCTGACGGAGCCCTTCCGCGACGCCGACCTCGACGCCATCGCCTCCGCGGCAGGGCTGTCGGCCGAGGCGCACGCCCTCCTGCGCGACGGCGTCCTCGCGCTCGACGTTCCGCTCGCCGGCCGGCCGGGTCTCGAGGCGTCCCTCGCCGTGCGTCTCCCTCTCGGTGCGCTGCGCGACGTTCCCGCCATGGCCAGCCATCTCCCCCGGGGCCTTCCCGAGGGACCGCTCGAGCTGGCGCTCGACGCGCCGGGCTTCGATTCCTGCGCTCTCGAGGCGTCCCTCCCGGCAGGAACCGACGTCGTCCCCGTTTCGGGCAACCTCCGCG
>CALBDV010000455.1 GCA_937927565.1 uncultured Holophagales bacterium | reverse complement strand
CCGTCGCCGACGGCGCCGAGGACCGCGCCTTCGTGGCGCTTGCCATCGCGATCCTGGACGGGAGATCCGACGAGGTGAAGTCGGCCCTCTCCGAGGCTGCGCTCGACGTCCTCGTCCACGCCTACCCGAAGCTCGCCGAGGGCGGGCGCGGGGCGATCAGCGTGGAGATCCGCGACCTCCACCGTGCGAGCTATCGGAGGGTGCGCGTCCGGGAAGGGTGAGCGGGGTCCCTCAGAGCAGCCCGAGGATCCGTTCCCGCGGCGGGATACCGCCGAGCTCGGCCGCGGTCGTTCCCCACGCCACCGCCGTCACGAGCGCCGTCTCCATCGAGGCTCCGTTCGCGAGCGCATGGACGAGCCCCGCGGCGAAGACGTCGCCGGCCCCCGTGCTGTCGACGGTCGCCACGTCCCGGGCCGGCACGTGGAAGCGCCGGTCGGCCGAGTGCGCCTCGGCCCCGCCGGCTCCGCGCGTCACGACCATCCAGCCCAGCATTTCGCCCGCCGCTCTCCGGCCCGTCTCCCAAGGCGCGACCCGCTCGTCGTCTGGCAGGTCCGCCGCAGAGGCGACGAGGACGTGCGCGGGGCGGACGCCGGGGCCGGACGGAGGAACGTGCGCCACGACGAGGGCCGATGCGAGCCGCCCTGCGAGGATCGGGGCGAGGTCGAGCCCTCGGCTCCTCACGTAGATCACGTCGGCGGGCAGCGTCCGGAGGCGACGCGGCGGACCTTCCTCGCGGCAGCGGTGGAGGTTTACGACGGTTCGTTCGCCGTCGGGCTCGACGAGGACGAGAGAGCGCGTGCTCGGGCCCGCGCGGCGCATCACCTGCGACGCGTCGACCCCCGCCTCCGAGAGGCGCGCGAGGATCGTGCTGCCGTCGGGATCGGTCCCGACCGCGGAAACGACCGTCACCCCGTGCCCGGCGAAGGCGAGCGGAATCGCAGTATTCGCCGCACCGCCCCCGACCCTCCGGCCCCGCTCGCGGCCGTCGAGATGGGCGCCGGGTCGCAGCGGCTGCCGCAGCGCGACGACTTCGTCGATGGAGACGGAACCGACGACGACGATTCGGGGCATGTCGAGGAAGAAGGCTACGCCCTTCGGACCCCGCTGGACGGTGCCTTCGGACCCGGCAGAAGGCCCTTGCGTTCGGCACGCTCTTGCGCTTTACTTGCGCCTCACCGAAAAGGAGGCACCCTTGAGCAGCACAGCAAACGGCATCGCCACGTCTCTCCTCCCCGAGTTCGACCTCGAGATGGCCAACACCCGGAAGGTGCTCGAGCGCGTCCCCGAGGCCGACTTCGCCTGGAAGCCCCACGCGAAGTCGTTCTCGATGGGCGAGCTCGCCGGGCACGTCGCGAGCATCCCGGGCTGGATGACCTCGACCCTCGTCGACGACGCGTTCGACGTCAGCCCCGGCGGCGTCCCGGCCACCTTCCCGCGGGCCGGGTCGGCGAAGGAAGCCCTCTCGATGCTCGACGAGGGGATCGCGGGGGCGCGCGCCGCCCTCGAACGGACGAGCGACGCGACGTTCCTGAAGAACTGGGCCCTTCTCGCCAACGGCGAACCCCTCTTCACGATGCCGCGCGTCGCCGTCGTGAGGAGCTTCGTGATGAACCACCTGATCCATCACCGGGCGCAGCTCTGCGTGTATCTGCGGCTGAGGGACGTTCCCGTTCCGGCGCTCTACGGCCCCTCGGCGGACGAACAGGGTTGAAGCGGGAATTCCGGAGCAGCGGCTGGTCGCGCGCTCCGGGTCAGGGAAGGCCAGCGGGGAAGTGAGGCCGGGTCCGGACGGGAGACCTTCCGGATCCGGCCCCGGTTTCTCAGACCTCGCCCTCCGGCATCGCCCGGTAGTACGACTGCGCGTGCGCGCAGACGGGGCAGACCTTCGGCGCCTCGAGCCCCTTCTCGATGTGTCCGCAGTTCGTGCAATACCAGTAGACCTCTTTCCCCTTCTTGAACACGGCACCGGCCTTGAGGTCGGCAAGGGCCTTCCGGAAGCGCATCTCGTGGTGCTTCTCGATTTCGGCGAGCTGGGTGAAGAAGCGGGCGACGGGGACGAACCCCTCCTCCTCGGCCTCCTTCGCCATCCTCACGTACATGTCGGTCCACTCCATGTTCTCGCCCGCGATGCACGTCTCGAGGTTCGCGTCCGTCGCGGCGAGCAGGTCGAGGTACTTGAACATCCTCTTGGCGTGCTCCTTCTCCTCGTTCGCCGTCGTCTCGAAGACGTTCGCGATCTCGAGGAGCCCCGCCTTCCGGGCTTCGCCCGCGAAGAACGTGTACTTGTTGCGGGCCATCGATTCGCCCGCGAAGGCGTCCTTCAGGTTCGACTCCGTCTTCGTCCCCGCAAGTTTTCCGGCCATCGATCTCTCCTTCGGGCCCGCCCTGCCCGCCGCCTTCGGCGGCCCCGGCTGGGCCAACGAGGAAGAGTACCGCGGAGGGAAGCGCGGGTAACATCGGGTCCGAATGACGAAGCTGCGTTCCCGTGGTCCCGACGCCCGCCGCGTGCGCCAGCTCCTCTCGCGGGCGAAGCCGCACCGCACCGTCCCCGCCCGGGTGGAAGCCCTCTCGGCAATCCTCGTCGGCAGCCCGTACGTGGCTCACGGCCTCGTCGGGTCGGCGGAGACGCCCGAGGTCTTCACCGCCTCTCTCGAGGGTTTCGACTGCGTGACGTACGTCGAGACGGTCCTCGCGCTGGCACGCGCGTCCGACCCGGACGAGTTCGCCGACGAGCTTCGCCGGGTCCG
>CALBDV010000454.1 GCA_937927565.1 uncultured Holophagales bacterium | reverse complement strand
CTCGAGCCCCCACCTGCCGACTCTCGTCGAGGAAGGGTTCCGGGTCGACTCCTCCCTCCTGGCGGTCCCGCCGATCGGGGATCCCGGCAACCCCCGCCGGCCCACGGTCCTGTCGACCCCGTCCGGCGACATCCTCGAGGTGCCGCCCCTCGTCGGGACGTTCTTCGGCCGCCCCGCGATGCTCGGAGGTGGCTGGACGTCGCGCCTGTCTCGCGAGGCCCGCGTCGGTGCGGCCGTCGACGCGGCCCTCGGCTCGGGCGAGAGCCCGGTCCTCTACCTTCACCCTTGGGAGGTCGACGAGGAGCACCCTCCGATGGACCTGTCGCCCGTCGCCCGGCTCGTTCACTTCGGCGGACGCGGCCGCGTCGTGCCCCGCCTTTCGCGCCTTCTCTCGCGCCACAGGGCACACTCTCTCTCCGAGGCGTTCCCGGCCGGGCACCTGCCGGGCGAGGTGGCGGCGTGAGGTTCGCGGCCCTCCTGCCAGGCCAGCTCTCCGAGAAGGCCGGGATGGGCGAGGCGCTCGCTCGCTCCTTCCCTTACGTCGATTCCTGGTTCGCCGAGATCGCCGAGCGGACCGGCGTGGACGTCCGGGAGGTCTACTTCGGCGAGGGACGATCGGACCTCCACGACGACCTTCCCGCCCAGGTCGGCGTCTTCGCCGTCTCCGTCGCCGTTCTCGACGTCCTCGGTAAAGAGCACGGTCTCGAGCCGGCGGCCTGCGCAGGCTACAGCCTCGGAACCTACGCCGCGTTCGTCGGGGCCGGTGTCCTGGACCGCCGGTCCGCTCTCGACGTCCTCCTCGAGGCCGAACGGCTTCTCCGGGAGCGTGCCCCGGCCGGGGCGATGGGCTTCGTGATCGGGCTTCCGGAGGTCGAGATCGCCTCCGGGCTCGCCCGCCTCACACGCGACCCGAACGACGTGGCCATCGGCAACGTCAACGCGGCCCAGCAGGTCGTCCTGACGGGACGCCGGGAACCGGTCCTCCGGGCCCTCGACCACTTCGCCCCTCGCGCGCTCCGGGCCGAGGTCCTGCCGCTCGGCTGGCCCATGCATTCGCCCGTTCTGGAGCCCGTCACGGACGGCCTCTCGGAGTTCGTCGCCCGCCGCGTGAGGATGACGTGGCCGGGGCGCGCCGCCCTCTACGCTCCGATGGTCGGTGGCGAGGTGAAGAGCGAGGAAGAGGCCCGGCTCGTTCTCGGGACGCAGATCTCCCGCCCGTCCCGCTGGTCCGACGTCCTGACGGCGATGGCGGCGGCGGGGGAGATCCGTTTCGCGGAAATCGGGCCGGGCGACGTCCTCTCGAAGATGCACCGCTGGACCCTGCGCCGGTCGAAGGCCGATGTCCTCGAGGACCCGGTGGGCATCGCCCGCTTCGCATCCGATCTCGGCGCGCCGTCGGAAGGACGCGGTGCCGAGATCGTGGCGGGGGAGGAGACGACTTGAGTGAACGCCAGAAAGTGGCCTGGGTGACGGGCGGGTCGCGAGGCATCGGCCAGGCCATCGCCGAGAGGCTCGCCGCCGATGGCCTCCACGTCCTCGTGACCTACCGGTCCGACGCGTCCGGCGCCGCCGAGACGGTCCGCCGGATCACCGCGGCCGGGGGGAGCGGCGAGGCTGCCAGGGCCGACTCCACCTCCCGGGAGGAGATCACCGCCGTCGCCGACCGCCTGGACGCCGAGCGCGGCGGGGTGGACGTCCTCGTGAACAACGCGGCGGTCCTGAAGAACGGGCTCTTCGCCCTGATGCCCGAGGCCAGCTGGGACGAGGTGATCGACACCTCCCTCGGCGGCAGCTTCCGGGCGACGAAGGCCGTCGTCCGCGGGATGCTCCGGCGGCGCTGGGGGCGCGTCGTGAACATCTCGTCCCTGGCGGCCCTGATGGGCTCTGCCGGGCAGACGAACTACGCCGCGGCCAAGGGGGCGCTCGTCTCCTTCACGAAGTCGCTCGCGGCCGAGGTGGGCCCGTACGGGGTCACCGTGAACTGCGTCGCGCCCGGGTTCGTCGACACCGAGATGATCTCGTTCCTGACCACGGAGGCCCGGGAGGACTTCACGAAGCGGATTCCCCTCCGCCGCTTCGGCGTCCCCGCCGACATCGCGCCCCTCGTCTCCTTCCTCTGCGGGGACGGGGCGGCCTACATAACCGGGCAGACGATCCGCGTCGACGGCGGGTTCGTCGGCTGACGGGTCCTCGTCCGGCAGGTCCCACGCCTCGTATACTCCGGGAGATCGCCCGGAAGGAGGCGGAATGGAGCAGGTTGAAGAGCTGAAGGGGCGCGTCAAGGCGCTGATCGTCCGGCAGCTGAAGCTGGAGATCGAGCCGGAGTCCATAAAGGACGACGCACCCCTCTTCGGAGACGACCCCAGCGGGCTCGGGCTCGACTCGATCGACGCGCTGGAGCTCGTCCTCGGGATCGAGAAGGAATTCGGCATCAAGGTCCAGGACGAGGAGGTGGGGGTCAAGGCCTTTGCTTCCGTGAACGCCCTCTGCGAGTTCGTCGAGTCGAAGGCCGCGTGAACCCTGTCAGGGAGGAGCTTCCCCACGTCTACCCCTTCCGCTTCGTCGAGCGAACGGTCGAGAAGCGCGGGCCGGCGGAGGGGCGAGTCCGCGCTCTCGTCACCGGGAGCGGACGCCGGACGGGTGCGGACGGGTTCCTCCCGCCGCTCACCCTCGTCGAGGTCGTCGCCCAGGCAGCGCTCCTCCTCGAAGGGGGAGACCCCGGCGTCGGCCGGAGCGGCTTCCTCGCGGGAGTCTCGGACTTCACGTTCGACCGGACGCCCGAGAGCGGCGACCTGCTGAACGTCGACGTGCGAATCGTCGGGGTCCTCGGCCCGATCGTCAGGTTCGAGGGAACCGTGACCGACGCCGAGGGCCGGCGCGTCTGCACCGGGGCCGTCACGGTTCGGAAGGGCGTCGCGGCGTGACGGCTGCCCCCGTTCGCCGCCACGTCGTTCTCGCGGGCCGCCGCGACGGGCTGCTCGCCCGGGGCGAGGAGATCCTCACGCCGGTTGGCTTTCTCGTCACGCCGGTCGGGACCCTGGAGGGGCTCGACGCGCTTCCGGCCTCGCCGGCGGCGGACCTCGTCGTCCTCGACGAGGGATTCGGCCCGGAGGGGGGCGTGCAGGCGGCCCAGCACCTGCGCTCCATCCCGCGCTGGCGGGCGACGTCGATCATGGTCGTCGTTCCGTCCGGCTCGACGCACCTCGAGGAGTGCCTCGTCGCCGGAATCAACGACTTCCTCCTCGCCCCGTTTCCCGATGGCGAGCTGCTCGACAAGGTTCGCCGGCTCACCGAGGTCGCCGTCCGCCGCGAGGTGAACACGATGCTTCGCGTCCACGAGCTCCGGGTGGAGGGCGCGACCGTCCACGGCAAGACGCTCAACGTCTCCGTGAACGGCCTTCTGGCCGAGGTGGACGGCGAGCTGAGCGTCGGCCGGGTGGTCGACGTCGAGTTCTTTCTCCCCGAAGACCCCGATTCCGTGAAGAGCCGTGGGCAGGTCGCCCGCAGGGCCTACGAGGCCTCGTCGTTCCGTCCCGTCTTCGGGGTCCGCTTCCTCGAGCTCTCCGCGCGCGACCGCGACCGGATCGGGCGCTTCGTCTCTTCCCGCGAGCGGGCCGCCGGGGGCGGGAAGTGATCATCATCCGCGAGCGGCGCGACGGGGCGACGATCCTGAGGATCCAGGGGGTCGTCAAGCTGGGGGAGAGCGCCCGGCAGTTCTCCGAGTTCCTCGAGAAGGTCCTCGAGGAAGACGAGGGGCCGGTCCTGCTCGACTTCGAGAAGATCGACACCCTGGACTCCACCGGCCTCGGAGAGCTCATCGGCTACCTCCAGCGCTTCGAGGAGCGGGACCGCCGGATGGCGATCGTCAGGCCCAGGGACCGGGTCGTGGCACTCCTCAAGCTGACGCGGCTGGACACCCTCATCCGCATCTTTCCCGACGACCAGGCCGCGCTGGCGTACCTGGCGGGGTGAGCGAGCGGGACGCGCCTGCCCGGCGTTCCTGAGGCCTTCCGTTGTTTGACGCCATCTCCCTCGCGTCGTATCCTCCCGCTCCCCGCTCGTGCGAAAGTGGCGGAACTGGTAGACGCGCAAGGCTCAGGACCTTGTGGCTCTTAACAAGCCGTGGGGGTTCGAGTCCCCCCTTTCGCACCACTCCTCCCCGCCTCGTGCGGTGGAGGCCTGCCTCGGCGGGGCGCCCCGAAAGGACACCGTGACCCCTGTGACCCCCGATATCCCCGAAAGCCGCGTCCTCGCGGCCCTCTCGCCGCGCGGGCGGCGCATCCTCTCCTTCCGCGACCTCGCGAAGGAGCTCCTCGGCCCCTCTCCCGACGAGGCCGCCCTCGACGCCCTCCACGCCGAGGTCGACGCCCTCGAGCGCAAGGGCCTCGTCGTCCGCACCCGCGGCGAGAAGCTCTCCCTCATCCAGTACACGAACCTCGTGGCCGGCCGCATCGCCATCCGGGGCGAGGGGAGGGCGTGGCTTCTATCGGGTGAGCGGGGCGTCCCGGACCTCCCCATCGTGCGGGGCGGGGCAGGTTCGGCTCTCGACGGCGACTTCGTCCTGGTGCTCGTCGAGAAGGCGAGGCCGCGACGCGGCTTCCGCGGCCCGACCGAAACCGGCACCGTCACGAAGGTCCTCGTGAGACGGCGCGAGACCGTCGTCGGGCGGATCGCCCGCGGCCCCGACGGCACCGTCATCGTCCCCTACGACACGAAGATCGACGCCCTCCTGCGCGTCCCCGCCGGCAAGGACCTCGACGCCCCCGACGGCATCTATGTCGACGCCCGCATCACCGCCTGGCCCGACGAGCACCGCCTCGCCCAGGCCGAGGTCATCGAGCTCATCGGCTTCCCCGGCGACCCGGGCATCGACGTCGAGGTCGTGGCGCGCAAGTGGGGCATCCCCCGGACGTTCACGAGGGAGTCGGTCGACGAGTCGGAGCGCGCCGTGGCGGCGATCCAGGACGGCGAGTGGCGGACCCGCCGCGACCTGACCCGCGACTGCATCGTCACGATCGACGGCGAGACCGCCCGCGACTTCGACGACGCGATCTCGGCCGAGGAGCTCCCCGGCGGCGGCTTCCGCCTCGGCATCCACATCGCCGACGTCTCGCACTACGTCACCCCCGGCTCGGCCCTCGACGCCGAAGCCTTCGAGCGGGGCACCTCGGTCTACTTCCCCGACCGCGCCGTCCCGATGCTCCCCGAGCGCCTCTCCAACGACCTCTGCTCCCTCCGTCCTCGCGAGGAGAAGCGGACCGTGACGGCCCAGCTCACGCTCGACGCGAAGGGCGAGACCATCGCGGCCGAGTTCTACCGGAGCGTCATCCACTCGAAGGCGCGCCTCACCTACACCGACGTCGCGGCGTTCTTC
>CALBDV010000453.1 GCA_937927565.1 uncultured Holophagales bacterium | reverse complement strand
GCGGCCACGCCGTCTACATCGACGCGCGGGCGATGCTCCCGCACGTGCCGCCGCTCGAGTACCCCGGCATCTCCGTGGCGAACGCCCTCTACGTCGAGGCGGGCATCCGCGCGGTCGAGATCGGGACGGTGATGTTCGGTCTGCACCCGGACGGCACCGAGACGCCCGGTGCGATGGACCTCGTTCGCCTCGCCATACCGAGGCGCGTCTACACGCAGTCGCACATCGACTACGCAGCGGAGGGTGTCCTCGAGGTCTACCGCAGGCGCGAGGAGCTGCGCGGCCTGAGGATCACCGAGGCGCCGGCTTTCCTGAGGCACTTCACGGCGCGCTTCGCGCCGCTCTGACCAGAGCTTCGGCCCCCGGCCGCGGTTGGCGGGGGACCGTCCCGCTACTCTCCCGGACGGAGCTGGCGAGTCTCTTCGTGGTACTCGTCGTCGACGTTCACAGCCCAGAGGTCGTGCTTTGCGCCGTAGAGGTTCCTCACGGCGTACATGCCGGTCACCATCGCGTGGTCCTGGTTGTTGTAGCGGTGCATGCCGTTGCGCCCGACCTGCAGGAGGTTCGGGAGGGAGGTCTCGAGGAATCGCCGGACGATCTCGACGTTCTCGCCGTAGCCAGGGTCGTACATCGGGTACGTCTTCGGCATCCTGACGACGGCGCCGTCGATGGTCCGGGCCTCGGGACCGACGAGACCGGTCTGTACGATCTCGCGACGGCCGAGCTCGATGAGCTCCTCGTCCGGCATCGACCAGATCGGGTCCGTCTGGAAGCAGAAGTACTCGAGCCCGAGACACGTGACGCCGGGACGCGGGACCATCGCGGCGGACCAGTTGTTGAAGTTCTGGACCCGGCCGATCCGGACCTCGGGGCTGTGGACGTACACCCAGTTGTCGGGAAAGAACCGGTCTCCCTCGAACATGACGGCGACCAGGATGAAGTCGCGGTATCGGAGCTTCGCGGCCGCCTCGAGGACCTCCGGGGGAGGCGGCGGGTCGAGGGCGAGGACCAGCTCCGACAGCGGCATCGAGGAGACGACCGCGTCGCCGGTGTGAAGCTCCGGGCCGTTCGGACCGTCCGTCTCCACCCCGGTGACGCCTCTTCCGGGCTCCCAGGTGATTCGCGTGACGGGTCGCCTCAGGCGGACCCGCGATCCCTTCGCTTCCAGCTTCCTCTGGAACGTCTCCCACATCTGTCCTGGTCCGAGGCGCGGGTAGTCGAACGCGTCGATGAGGGTCTTCACGCTTCGGTCCGGCTTCACCGCATGCCAGACCGCTTTCCAGAGGGAGAGTCCGCGGATCCGCTGCGCGGCCCAGTCGGCCCGGATCTGCGTGCAGGGAACGCCCCAGACCTTCTCGGTGTAGGTCTTGAAGAAGATGGAGAAGAGACGCTTTCCGAACCGGTTCGAGACCCAGGTCTCGAAGTCCTCCTCGGGCAGCCGGGGCTTCAGGTTGGCCACGAGGAAGCTGAGACCGCACCGGACACTCTCGACCGGGCCCAGGCCGAAGAAAGCCTCTATCGGCTTGAGCGGATAGGAGAACAGCTTTCGCCGGTAGAGGATCCGCGACTGCCGGGGAACGCGCACGAAGTCCTCGTCCAGCATCGAATGCCAGAGCTCTTCGACCTCGCGGACCTTCGTGAAGAACCGGTGTCCTCCGATGTCGAACCGGTAGCCCTCGTGCTCGACCGTGCGCGCGATTCCGCCGACGAGCTCGTCCCGCTCGAGGATCGTCGCGGTCCCGCCGTGAAGACTGTTCTCCCACGCGGCCGTCAGCCCGGCGGGACCGGCGCCGATGACGACGAGAGAGAGAGGGTCTGTGCGGCGACGGATTTCTGAAGATGGCATCGGGTCTTTCGGTCCGGCCCCACCTCCGCTCGGCGGCGCGAGGGGCTCGGGGTGGCAGTGTCGCACAGCGGCTCGTCCGCAGGTCCCGCCCGGCGGGTTACGGGGGGACTGCCTTGTCCGCCTGGGCCGGGGGCGGTCCCGGGGGCACGTCGAACGCTCCCGAGCGAGGAGGAGCTGAGCCGTCGGGGATGCGGATGGTGAAGGCGCTCCCGAGGCCCGGGGCGCTCCTCACGGAGACCTCCCCGCCCAGCAGCGAGACGAGCCGCCGCGTCAGCGCGAGGCCGAGACCGGTTCCTCCGAACCGGCGCGACGTGGAGGAGTCGGCCTGGGTGAAGGGCTGGAAGAGCTTCTCGAGCTGATCGGCGGGGATGCCGGGGCCGTCGTCCTCGACGATGAAGACCGCCTCGGCGCGTTCCGTACGGGTCTCTCGCACGACCGAGATCGTGACGTTCCCGTCCTCCGTGAACTTGCAGGCATTCCCGGCGATGTTCACGAGGGCCTGGCGGACCTTCGTCCGGTCGCTGGTCAGGGTGCCGGCGGCTTCGGCGCCACGAAGCATCAGGCGGTTCCGGTTCTTGAGGGCGAGTGGCTTCACGAGCGCCTCGACCTCGCCGAACAGCTCGAGGACCGAAAACGTCTCGAGCTCGATCTCCATCTTCCCGGCCTCGACCTTCGAGAGGTCGAGGATCGTGTCGATGAGCTGAAGCAGGTGCCGTCCGGCGGCGCGCACCTTGCGGATGTCGCCCGTCAGCTCGGGTCTTCTCGCGAGGTGGACCTCCTCCTCGAGGATCTCGCTGTAGCCGATGATGGCGTTGAGGGGTGTCCGGAGCTCGTGGCTGACGTTCGCGAGGAACGTGCTCTTGGCGATGCTCGCCTGCCGCGCGCGCTCCTCGGAGACGGAGAGGCGCTCGACCGCCTCGCTCAGCTCGGCGGTTCTCTCCTCGACCTTGTGCTCGAGCGTCGACGCCCTCGTGCGGAGCTGCCGGATTCTCCACTGAACCGCCGCGCCGACGAGGAAGGCCGTGGCCAGCACGTAGAGGGCCCAGGCCCAGGGCGACTTCCAGGGAGCGGCGGCGACGGAGAACGGGAACGAGACCGGTCCCGAGACGTTGCCCGAACCGTCCCGTCCGCTCACGTGGAAGACGTAGTCGCCAGGCGGCAGCGACGCGTACTCCTTCTTCCAGTCGGGGAGCCAGTCGGAAGCCTCCTCGTCGAGCCCTTCGAGCCGCGTCTGGTAGCGCGTTCCCGATTCCCGGTGGTCGGAGAGGAGAGCGAACTCGAGGACGACGTGGCTCTCGTCGTGGCGGAGCCGCTCGCCCTTCTCGAGGGCGCGGTCGCGCCCTGCGACGCGCGCGGCCTCGAGGAGGAGCGGCTTGGGCGTCCTGTCCGCCTCCTCGCGCGAGACGTCGAGGACGGCGAGCCCCCCGACCGTACCGGTCCAGAGACGGCCCAGCCGGTCGATGTGCACGGCGAAGCACTCGTTCGCGGGAAGGCCGTCGTCGACGTCGTAAGTCGAAATGTCGTACGCCGCCGGCTCGGCGTCGCCGGGGGCGCGGGGCGTGAGCCGCGCGACACCCCTGTTCGTGAGGACGTAGATGCGGCCGCGGCCGTCGCTCTCGACCCGGTTCACGGAACGCCCGGGAAGGGCAGGAACGGTCGTGTCGGAGAAGTGAATGAAGCGCGGCGGGCGGGAGGTCGGGTCGATGCGGACCGCTCCGCCCCGCGTCGCCGCCCAGAGCCAGGCTCCACCGGACGGACGCTTCTGGAGGTGGAGGGCGACGACGACGTCATCGGGGAACCCACCGCGGCTGTCGAGGACATGGATCTCACCGTCCTCGAGCCACGCGAGCCCCCCCCCGAAAGTCCCCATCCAGAGGACCTTCCGTCCGTCCGCGTCGAAGGTCTCGGCCAGCGACGTGACGGGATTCGTCGGGAGGCCGTTGGCCATCGTCCACGTCTCGAAACGCCCGGCCGAGAAGCGCGCGAGGCCCCCGTGAGTCCCGATCCAGAGGTCGTCGCCCGAGGGAAGGAGCGCCCAGATCCGGTT
>CALBDV010000452.1 GCA_937927565.1 uncultured Holophagales bacterium | reverse complement strand
GCGTAGGCGTCGATGCCGCCGTCCCCGAACGGCACGTGCCGGAAATCGGGCCCGTAGTGGATCGCGTCGGCCGAGACGACGACGGCCAGGTCCCGGCCGAGGACCAGGCCGCGCGCCTTCGCCGATGCCGCGATCGCCGCGCCGAGGCGCTCGCCCAGCTCGGAGAGCCGCGCCCAGCCCATCGACGGGACGATCACGGGGAGGATCTCGACGTCTTTCCGCAGGTGCTTCAGCCAGTAGACGAGCGCCTCGACCGAGTGCTCGGAATCGTGCATCGCCGCGTCGGCGACGGCATCGCCCTTCGGGAGGAACGCGAGCACATCCTCTCGCAGGGACGACACCGGGACCTCGCCGTCGGGGGCACGCCACGCCCGATACGTGTCGAAGACGAGGACGTCCTTCGCGTCGAACTTCCGGAAGCGGTGGAAGACCCCGACGATGACGACCGTCCTCGCGGTCAGAAGGGGCAGGACGCCGCGGTAGACCCGCCCGGCGTAGAGGTAGTCGTCGTGAGGGCAGATCGCCCCGGCCACGCCCGGCGGCGGCACCTCTCCGAGCCGCTCGGGCGCAGGAGGCGCCGCGGAGAGGGCGAAGACCTTCTTCATCTGTTCGGCGGTGGTCGCGAAGCCGACTCCGTCGAGCTGCCCCCTCACGTCCCCCGCCGAAGGAATCGCCATCTCTTTCCGAACCTCTTCGAGGGTCGGCGGTGCGGAAAAGGCTCCGTGCGCGACGGCCACGAAGGACAGGACGAGGACCCGCGTCGACTTCATCTCAGGCCTTTCGCGTCACCGTCCGACCGCCCTCAGCGCCGCCTCGTCGCCAGCAACCGGTCGATCTCCTTGCCGAGGAGAAAGAGGGGTGCGGGTTTGGAGAGGTAGGCGTCCGCGCCCGCGGCGAGGATCTGCTCCCGGTCCCCTCCCATGGCGAGCGCCGTGAGGGCGAGGACCGGCGGGACGGGTCCGCCCGTGGCCCGGAGGCGGGCGAGGACCTCGAGACCGTCCATTCCGGGGAGCTGAATGTCGAGGACGACGAGGTCGTACGGCGACGAGGACGCCAGGACGAGCGCCTCGGGCCCGCTCGAGGCCTCGTCGACGATGAAACCGCGCATCCTGAAGAACTCCCCGAAGATCGTCCGGTTCGCGTCGTCGTCCTCGACGAGGAGGATTCGGGCTCTGGTCTCGCGAGGCCGGGCCGGCTCCCCATCCTCGCGTGCCGCTGCGACGACTCCGGAACCGCGCAATGCCGGCCGGTGCCACGGAAAGGCGACCCGGAACCGGCTTCCCTTGCCCGGCTCGCTCTCGACGTCCGCCCGCCCGCCGTGCAGCTCGGCGAGGCTCCGCACCAGGGCGAGGCCGAGCCCCGTGCCGGCGTGCTCCCGGGCAAGCCTCGTGTCGAGCTGCGTGAAGGGCTGGAAGAGCTTCGGGAGGTCCTCGGACGCGATCCCCGGCCCCGTGTCGCGGACCTCGAGGCGAACCTCCCCGGCTTCCTCGTCCCCCGACGCCGAGAGCTCGACGGAGCCGCCTGGCGGCGTGAACTTGACCGCATTGGAGAGGAGATTCACGAGGACCTGGCGGACCCGCCGGGCGTCCCCGACGAACCGGACCGGAGCGGCCGGTCCAAGGAACGCCAGCGCGATCCCCTTCCTCTTCGCCTCCCCGCGCACGATGTCGAGAGCCGAGTCGCAGACCTCGCCGAGGGAGCACGCGTCGGCCGAGAGCGAGAGCCTCTCGGCTCCGATCCTGGCGAGGTCGAGGATGTCGGACAGGAGCGAGAGAAGGTGCCGGCCCGCCTCTTCGAGGAAACCGAGACTCCTGAGCTGGCGATCGTTCAGGGGCCCGTGGGCGCCCGCCCGGAGCAGCTCCGCGGCTCCGAGGATCCCGGTGAGGGGAGTCCTCAGCTCGTGGCTCATGCTCGCGAGAAACGCGTCCTTGGCGCGGGCCGCCCTCTCGAGCTCGGCGTTCACCCGCTCGAGCTCGGATGAGCGCTCGGCCACCCTCTGCTCGAGGGTGGCGTTCAGAGCGGCCAGGTCGGCGAGGGCCGTCTCGCGGGCGGTGACGTCGGCGACCCGGATGGAGACGAACGCGACGTCTCCGTCCGGACCCCTCACGGGCGAGTAGACCGTCTCGAAGTGCCGACCGGCGGCTTCCGTACGGTGAGCGTGGGCCTCTCCCTCGAAGGCGCGCCCGAGGCTCGCCTTCACGCCGGCGATGTTGTGGTCCGAAATGAACGAGAAGAGGTCCGCTCCCAGCGCGACTTCCTGACCGCGGACCGCCAGGATGACGGCTCTCCCGGACGCGTTGAAACCGAGGAGACGGCCCTGACGGTCGACGAGGCCGACGGGCTCGGGAATCGACTCGAGGATCGCGTGGGGGTCGAGGCGGGCGGCCGCATCGGAGACCTCTCCGAGGTCCGGGTCGCGCCGTGCGGGTCCGCCGTCTCCGCTCAACAGGAAGGAGTGTA
>CALBDV010000451.1 GCA_937927565.1 uncultured Holophagales bacterium | reverse complement strand
GCCTCCTCCTCCCGATGGACACCCACGTCCACCGGATCTCCCGCTACCTCGGCCTCACGGCCCGCCCGACGGCCGACCTGCGCGCGGCAAGAGAGGCGACCGGGTGGCTCGCGAAGATCGACCCCGACGATCCGGTCCGGTTCGACTGGTCGCTGTCGCGCCTCGGCATCCTCGCCGAGTGCGTGCGCGACCCGCACCGGTCCCGGTGCGGCGACTGCGCCATCCGCCCCGTCTGCCGGGCCGCGAGCCCCTCCGGACGCCCCCCGGTACTATTCCGCGCGACAGGAGCCCTCCCCGCATGAACCTCTCCAGGACCCGGATCGCCCTCGTCGCCCTGGGAGCGATCGTCACGATCGCCCTCGGACTCACCTACCGCGGAGCCCTCGAGAAAGGCTCCATGAAGGTCATCGAACAGCCCCCGGCCGCTGCGTCGATGCCCGGGATGGGACAGGGCACGCCGAACCCCACCGCCGTAAGGCCCGGCCCGAGCCCGGTCACGCTGAAGGACGGCACCAGCCGCGACCTCTCTGCACCGTCCGGAAAGCTCCTCGTCGTCCACTTCTGGGCGACCTGGTGCGCCCCGTGCGAGGAGGAGCTCCCGGGCCTTCTCGCCTGGTGGAAGGAGGCGAAAGCCGACCCGCGGATCGAGCTCGTCGCCGTCTCCGTCGACGAGGAGTGGAAGACGGTCGACGGGTTCCTGGCGAAACGGAGCGCGACGGACCTCCCCCTCGCCCTCGACCCGAAGAAGAGCGCCGCCTCGGCCTTCGGGACCGAGAAGTTCCCCGAGACCTGGATCCTCGCCCCGGACGGGACGATCCTGATCCACCAGGTGGGCGCGCAGGACTGGTCCGCGCCGGCCACCCGTTCGCTCTTCAGTTCGCTGGCGGCACGAGCGCTCCCGGCCAGGCCCGCCGCTTCCTGACGGGAGGGACCGGGAACCTTTTCGGCCCCGGTCCGTTTCTCAAGGCGGGGAGACCGACATGAGGGAGCTCAGGTCCGCCGGAAACGCCATCTTCTGGTTCGCGCTGTTCCTTCTCGGCTACGCACTCGTCGTCCCCCCGCCCGAGGGGACCGGCCGCGGCAGGCGGCCGAGGTTCCTTCGGATGGTCATCGAGGAGACGGGGACACCGGGACACACGGAGAAGGTCAACATCACCGTTCCGTGGTTCCTCTTCCGGAGCGGCCTCCACGCCGTCTCGGCCGGGAAGCTGGAGCGCGAGGCGAACCTCCACTTCGACGACACGGTGGCCTCCGAGATCGTCCGCGAGGTCTGGAAGGAGCTCTCCGAGAAGCCCGAGGGGACCGACGTCGTCAAGGTCCACGACGAAAGCGAGCTCACCTTCCGGAAGGAGAAGGGCGAGATCCACCTGACGGTGAAGGAAGGGGTCGGCGAGGAGGACGGACCGCCGCGCGAGATCGTCACGATCCGCTTCCCCGCGCGTTTCATGGAGGCGGCCGTCTCCGGCGACCGCGACCTCGACATCGAAGCTCTCTTCTCGGAGATGAAGCAGGCCTCGCGCGGCGACGTCATAGAGGTGACGAGCGACGAAGCCCACGTGAAGGTCGTCATCGACTGAGACCCGGGGGGCTCGCGGGAACCCGCCAATCCGGGCGCCCGCGATTCCGGCGGTCCTTCCGGTCCTCGCCTCAGTACGGCCAGTAGAGGCCGAGGCCGAAGGTGAGGAAGACGGCCATCTGGCCCCGGGTCAGAGGCTGGTCTGGGCAGAACGAGCCCGTGCCGCAGCCGGCGGTAATCCCCGAGGCGGCGAGCGCCTCGACGAACCTGAAGAACGGGTGTGACGTCGGTACGTCGTTCGGGAAGGTCGCCGTGGCCGGCGCTGGGCTCATGGCGCGGCGCCACCTGACCGTCGCCCCGCCCCACTCGACCAGGGGATCCACCGTGACGGTCAAACCGACGTAGTGCCAGTTGAATTCGGTGTCTCCGTCGCCGTCCACGTCGGCGTAGGCGCGGATCAAGACGGGGGCAGCGGGGATGGCGCAGAAGACCTCGTAGCCCGGCGTGTCAACGGTGCCGCTCGAGACCGAGTCCTGCAAGGTGATACCGGGGCCTTGCGTGTAGTCGCCCAGTCGGACCGTCGCCCACGACGCCAGGACACTTCCGGTCGTGCTGGAGTCGCGCACGTAGACGCACACATTCTCCACCTCGGTGCCTGGCGGCAGGTCGAGGGGTGCCCAGAAAGAGCCGCCGGCCGTTGCCCTGAAGTAGCCGAGGCCTGTGTGGGCGAACGTATCGGAGCTGCTCTTACCCGTGAACGCGGTCGCCGGGATCACCTTGGTGAACCAGTTCCCCCCGAACTGATTCGGCCCGGGCTCGCTGCCGAGCTCCGCGACCGCGGCCGGCTGGATCCCGTTGTCGAGAGGGATGGCCAGGCCCTCTTGTGCGCCCGCGCCCGGTGCGGGGCCCGCCGTGACGGCGACGAGCAGCAGCATGAACATCGTCAGACGTGCGTTCATCACTGGATCCTCCT
>CALBDV010000450.1 GCA_937927565.1 uncultured Holophagales bacterium | reverse complement strand
CTCGAAGAAGAAGCGAAGGCGGAACATGGCGCCGAGTATGCCGAATTCTGCCGACCGTCTCTCTTCTACGCCGGGAGGGCTGACGCCATCGTCATTCTCGACCTGAGCGGAACCGGAGATCGCGGGGAGCGCGGAACGCTCTACCCGGGGAGTGATACAGGGATAAGTGGAGCCGAAAGGCGGACTTGAACCGCCGACCTACTGATTACGAAATCGGCCCCGCCACTGGCTCTCCTACGAGATGCTTGGAGATGAAGGACTTATGCGTCGTCTCCAAGCGTCGCGAGGCATCACGAGGCATCGTCGAAGTACGGTTTCGTAACCGTCTCGTAACCGTCTCTACGTTCGTGAAGGTTCAAAGAGCCCCGAAGCAGCACCGAGCCTAGCACGGCCAAACGCCTCCTATCATCTGGAAGCATCGACTGCGGGCTCAGCAGCACCGCACCGGCACCGCCGATCTGTTCGCGAGGCGGAACCTCCTTGTTGATGGGGCCACTACCGGTGCCGCAGGAGGCACCGAAGCCAGAACCAGAAGCCACCCTGTGGCCGCGGGCCCTCTGGCGTCTGCCTGCGAAGGCCCCCCTTCGGGTGCTTGCGGTGCCACGCCTTCTCGGCTTCTCGACACGACCGGCAGAGCCAGTACCGGGTTGCGGTCGGTTGTCGACCGTCGACGCAGCATCCACCGAGGACGAGGGTCCCCGCGTGCGGGAACTCCTCCATCAGGGCCTCCTCGTAACCACAGGGGAAGCGCGGGAGCCCGTAGAGGATCGGGACCTCCTCCTGGACGAGATCCTCGCCGTGCACGTCGCACCTTCGCGTCTCGACAGCCTGCGACCCGCGTACCCGGCGAAAGCGCAGCACGCCCTTCGCGTCGGCCGTCAAGCGCCCACCCCCGGTACCCCGCCGTTCGCCTCCAGGACGCGCCGGATCTCGGCGACGAGCTCGGCCGGGACGAATGGCTTCCAGACGTACCCAGCGACCTCGGAGTCCGGATCCCGCCCGATCTTCCGGATGCTCTCCCAGAGATTCTCTCTATCGAGTGCCGTCACGAACACCAATGGGATCTTCCGCAGCTCCGAGTCCCGCTTCATTGCATCGAGAAGCCGCACGCCAGGGAGCGTTGGGTGCCGGTTCCCAGTCGTGACGACTTCGGGCCGAAACTCCCTCAAAGCACCCAACACCTCAGGCCCCCCAAGAAGACAGCGCCACTCCCAGCCCGCCTCCCGAAAGGACAGAGCGAGCACCTCGGCGATCCCCGGGTCGTCTTCGATTCCCGCTATCAGGACCATTCTTTACCCCTTCTCCGCGCTTCAGCGAGCCCGCAGTCCGAGGACGCAGTGGAGAAGGCAGGCGAAGTCCCCGATCTCGCTTCGTTCCATCCCGATCTCCCCCCGCCACGCGTTCGACTCCCCCGCCGCCGCCATGGCGCGGCTGAGAATGTTGCACTCGTCAATGAAGACGTTGTGCGCCGACGTTCG
>CALBDV010000449.1 GCA_937927565.1 uncultured Holophagales bacterium | reverse complement strand
CTCGTCTTCAGCGACGAGTCGTTCCGCAACCAGACGGATGCGATCGAGAAGGCCGCCGGTAAGAAGTTTACCGAGGAGGAGAAGGAGAAGGTCGGAGAACACGCGGAGCTCGTTGGACGGACCTTCACGATGAGCGAGACGGTGACCTACCAGGAGCTCGACAGCATCGAGTACCCCCAGCTCTACACAGAGGGAGACGTCGTCGAGATCTTCATCCGCGCGAACTCCGGAGGAACGCGACTCGGGAAGTCGGACCTCCTTTTCTCGCTTCTGAAGGCCGGTTGGGAGGACGCCGACGAGAAGATGGAGGAGCTGCTCGAGTCGATAAACCAGCACGGTTTCGAGTTCGACCGTGACTTCATCCTAAAGACCAGCCTCGTCCTCCTCGACAGGGGTGCACGGTACGAGGTCTCGAAATTCCGGAGCAACGACCTGAAGGGCCAAATCGAATCGGACTGGGCGAATATCGAGACAGCCGTTCAGTCCGTCGTCGATTTCGTCCGCGAGAAGACGTTCATCCGTTGCGACAAGGCGCTTCCCAGCTACCTCGTTCTCATCCCGATGATCTATGCGAGGTACCACTTCGAGAAGGCCTGGAATACCGCGCAGGACGTCGATCGGTACCTGGTCCGCGCTTCGCTCGCGGGCGCCTTCAGCGGCAACTCGGATGCCATGCTGGACGCAATTGTCGGGCGGATGCGCAAGAGCCAGACCTTCGACGTGCAGGATCTCTTCGAGACGATGAGGGAGCAGGGGCGCAGTCTCGAGATCGGCGAGGACCGATTCTGGGCGATGGGCTACGGCTCGGCCACGGTGCACCTTCTCTTCAATCTCTGGTACGGCAGTTTCAACTACACACCCATCCTCGAGAAGGGCCTGCCGCAGGTGGACCACATCTTTCCGCAGTCCCTGCTCAAGAAGGTCAAGGCCGTCAACCCGGCCACGGGTCGGAAGGACATCCGCCGGTACCGCGAGGACGATCGCAACCAGCTCGCGAACTGCATGCTTCTCCGGATGGAGGAAAACGGACCGAAAGGCAAGTTCGACATTGCTCCGGTCGAATGGTTCGCGGACAAGGACGCGGCCTATCTGGATCTTCACCTCATTCCAAAGGATCCCGAGCTTTGGAAGCTCGAGCGTTACGAGGACTTCATTGAGGCCCGCAAAGCGCTGATTCGAGACCGCTTCAGGAGCCTCTTGATCGCACACCGCCCGGCTGGTAGCTCAGGAAACGTGACGGAAGCCGGCTGAAGGTGCCGACGCGCCGCGACATCGACCATGTCTTCGAGAGGCTACGGGGCGGGCTCGTCCCCGAGCGAGGGCTGGAGGAGTTTGCCGTCGGGATCGAGCGGCCCCGAGGAGAGATCCGACGGCTTCTCGATCTCGCCGGGCGCGGGGAAGGCGTCTTCAAGTTCCTGCGTGGCGGATACGGTTGCGGGAAGACGTTCATGGCACGCCTCGCGGTGCTCGACGCCCAGGCTGCGGGTTTCGCGACGAGCTTCGTCGTCGTCTCGGACAACGACCTCCACTTCCACAGGTTCGACGAGCTGTACCGACGGGTCGTGCAGGAACTGGGAACGACGGCCTGTCCGCGAGGGGCACTGGCGGATGTCGTCGACCGGTGGATCGCCCGCGTCGAGGAGGCGCTCATCGCCGGCGGCGAGGATGGGGAGGGCCCGGGCTTCGACGAGGCGGTGGCCCGGCGGCTCGCCGAGGAGGTGGCGTCCCGGACCGCGGGAAAGGCGCCCGAGGACCTGGCCCGTGTCCTCCGCACGATCTTCGAGCTCAAGCAGGCGGGTGAACTCTCCGAAGCGGGGGCGCTGCTATCGTGGCTCTCCGGGAGCGAGAACGTCGCGGCGGGGGTCAAGAAGGCCGCGGGGATCAAGGGCGACATCGGCAGCCGGGAGGCGATGGACTACCTCCGGGGCGTCCTGGAGATCGTCAAAGCCGCCGGCTACAAAGGTCTCGTCATCGTCATCGACGAGGCCGAGACAATCCTGCGGATGCGGCAGGACGTGCGCGGGAAGTCGCTGAACGGGATCCGGCAGATCATCGACGCGGCCGCGCAGTTCCCGGGGCTCTTCTGGCTCTTCACGGGAACTCCCGAGCTGTTCGACACCCGCCGGGGAGTCGCCGGCCTCGCACCGCTCCACGAGAGGATCCAGTTCCTGAAGCACGGGGAGAGTGCCAGCCTCCGCCAGCCTCAGCTGGCGCTGTCGCCATTCGACAAGGCGAGGCTCGAAGAGGTGGCGCTCCGGCTTCGGGAGCTCTACCCGGCGACGGACCCGCACAGGATCGAAGCGAAGGTCACGCGCGAGGTGATCGACGCGCTCGTCGCTAAGGTGACGGAGGGGTTCCGGGGGGATGTCGGGGTGGTCCCGCGCCAGTTCCTGCGACGGCTCGTCGACCTGATGGACCTCGTGGAAGAGGATCCGGCCTTCGAGCCTGGCCCGGAGGCCGTCGCGAAGGGGGCGGAGCTGAACGAACTGGAACTGCGGATCAGTAAGGGCGTGCCCCCATTCGACCCGGAGCCGGAGGACGAAGCGGGGTATTCGTCCGCGCTCGTTGAGGTCTGAGGGGAACCAGTGACGGTCCTTCGCAGGTTCCCGCAACGCCTGCAGGAGGGGATTGGCCAGCGTCTCGGCTGGCCGGCGCTCCGGCCCGTCCAGGAGCGCGCCTCCGAGGAGATCCTCGACGGCCGGAACGCCGTCGTCCTCGCTCCGACCGCGGGCGGAAAGACCGAGGCGGCCCTGTTCCCCGTGCTGGCGGGCCTCGTCGAGAACGAGCCGGAAGGGGTCGGGGCGCTCTACGTCTCGCCGCTGCGGGCCCTCCTGAACAACCAGGAAGAGCGCTTTGGGCTCTACACCGAAATGGTGGGCCTCGACCGATTCGTCTGGCACGGAGACCGGACGGCGAGCCACAAGCGACGCTTCATCGCCGACCCGGCGGCCATCCTGATGACGACGCCGGAGTCGCTCGAGGCGATGCTCCTCTCGCAAAGGGTCCCCGTCGGCAGGCTCTTCCCGGACCTCAGGGCCGTCATCGTCGACGAGATCC
>CALBDV010000448.1 GCA_937927565.1 uncultured Holophagales bacterium | reverse complement strand
AGGTAGAGCCGGTCGACGAAGACGACGACGCGACGGGGCACCCGCGCGGCCGGCGCTGCGGCGGGCGAAGCGGTCACCGGGGCCGCGACGGCGGGGGCTCCGGGTGCTGGCCCGAGATCGCGCTCCTCGTGGAAGTTCGTGATCGCGACGGGCTTGCCTCCGTGGAAGACCTCGAAATCCGCAGCCGAGAGGCCGTGGACGGGCCGACCGTCCTTGCCGGTCACCACGACCTCGACACCGAGGATCGAGACCTCAGCCGAGGCGGAGACCCGCGGGGCGTCCGAGGCGGGCTGGCCGGGCAGCCGTCCCGCGGGGAGGACAGTCGCCAGGACGATCAGGGCGGCGAGGGCCGGCGCCGCCACGCCGCGACGCGGCGCCCCGGTCAATAGGCGCTCAATCGAGGACGATTTCATGGCGCGCCCCTCCACGCCGGACTCCTATGCAGATGGCATACCATTCCCCGGTCGGGGGGCGTGCATCCTGCGCCACCCGCGCAGATAGCCAGAACAGGAGGCCTTCATGTACACGCTCGTCCTCGTCCGCCACGGTGAGAGCCAGTGGAACCTCGACAACCGATTCACCGGCTGGACCGACGTCGACCTCACCGAGAAGGGGCGCGAGGAGGCCCGCGAGGCGGGCCGGCTCCTCCGCGAGGGCGGCTACGACTTCGACGTCGCCTACACGTCGGTCCTGAAGCGCGCGATCCGCACGCTCTGGATCGCCCTCGACGAGATGGACCGGATGTGGCTCCCTGTGATCCGCGCCTGGCAGCTCAACGAGAGGCATTACGGCGCACTGCAGGGGCTCAACAAGGCCGAGACCGCCGCAAAGTTCGGCGAGGACCAGGTGAAGGTCTGGCGCCGCAGCTACTCGACCCCGCCCCCCGTCCTCACTCCCGAGGACGAGCGCTTCCCGGGCCATGACCGGCGCTACGCATCCCTGTCGAGGGCGGAGCTGCCGTTGACCGAGTCGCTCAAGGAGACCGTCGCCCGCGCCGTCCCGTACTGGGAGAGCGTGATCGCCCCCGAGGTGAAGGCCGGCCGCCGCGTCCTCGTCGCGGCCCACGGCAACAGCCTCCGCGCCATGGTGAAGTACCTCGACGGCATCTCCGACGACGAGATCGTCGGCCTGAACATCCCCACCGGCGTCCCGCTCGTCTACCACCTCGACGAGAACCTGAAGCCGGTGAAGAGCTTCTACCTCGGCGACGCCGAGGCGGTGAAGGCGAAGGCCGAGGCCGTCGCGAACCAGGGGAAGAAGGGCTAGACGGGAAGGGCCGGGGTCAGCCGGGGAAGAGTCGAGAGACCGCGATGCCGAGCGCGCCGAACGGTTCGGCGGCCAGCTCGGCGTCCGCGGCGAGGACCGCTCCCGGGGCCATCGAGCCACGCACGTTCGCGAACGTCTCGACCCGGCGGCCGTCGACGTCGACGAGCCAGACCCAGCCGACGCCCATTGCCCCCCAGGCGCCCATCTTCTCTCGCCGGTCGAAGCGCTCCGTCGTCGGAGAGAGGACCTCGGCGACCCACTCCGGCGCGAGCGACACCGGGGTCTCGTTCAGGTCCGGCCAGCCCGTCGTCGAGCGCCGCCACGCGGCGAGGTCGGGAACGAGCCGCGAGAGGTTCTCCTCCGACCGGATCTCCGGCTCGACGACGAAGAGCCACTCCGGCGCCGCGATCCCCTCGCCCCAGCCGAAGCGGAGCCTGAGGGCGGCGGCTATGTTCGCCTGCACGCCACCGTGTGCGGCGCGCGGTCGCGGCGTCATCATGTAGACGCCCCGGGCGATCTCCCCCTGCGCACACGTCGGCTCGCGCTCGAGCCGCTTCTCCAGCTCGAGGAAGCTCCGGACGGGATCGAAGAGGGCGGTCACGAGACCGAGTCTACGCGCGCGACAAGGGCCCCCCGCCCCGACAGCGCCCGTCAGCCGAGTCCCGGCTTCTTCCGGATCAGCTCCAGGTCCATTCCCATCCCAGGGGCCTCGCGGCCCGCCCGGCGCCGCTCGGTCCCCGGGAGTGTGCTTCGGCCTCGGCTCCTTCTTCTGGACCTCCTCGCCGATGCCGACCGAGGTGCAGTTCCTCGCATCCGACGGGGCCCTCCTGAAGGCGGCTCGGGAGGTCGGATTCACCGTTCCGGCGAGCAGAGAGTCGGGCTTTCCGCTCGCGTCCTCGGCGAGGAGGGTCAGGCGAACGGATTCCGGACCACGACCCCGGCCAGCTTCTGCCCGGCGTTCAGGTCTTCGCTCCAGAGGACGCCGCATCCGGTCTGGCGGGCGCTCTGGAGGATCAGGGCGTCCCAGAGGGAGATCTTCGCCTTTCGGGCGAGCGCGATCGCATCCAGGAGGTCACCCCGCGAGGGCTCGTGGCAGGGCCAGGCCGACAGGTCTTCGACGAGGCGGAACGCCACCTCCGGCGCCAGGGGCCTGGCGACCTTCCGGGTCAACGTGACGTAGAGCTCCTGGAGCACCTGGAGGCTGAGGCAGCCCCGGCCGCCCTCCCAGAGCTCTCTCACGAGAACCCTCGCGTTCTCGCCTTTCTCCCCGCTGCTCCGATCGAAGGCGTAGACGAAGACGTTCGTGTCGACGAACTCGCGAGGCAAATCAGCGCTCATGCAGCTCGTCCCGCGAGGCGGGCCTGCGCCCACCTGTCCCGAGGTCCGCCGGACGGTCGAGCGCCGAGAGGCCCCGCTGGCGGGCGCGCGCGAAGGCGTCGTCGTCGGCCACGGCACGCTCGAGGAGCCCGGTCAGGAGCGCCGAGATGGACGTCCCCCTCTCGGCGGCGAGGACCTTGACTCTCGTCAGAACTCCCTTCGGAAGGGCCAGCGTGACGTTCTGGGTACCGGGGCGTTCGGGGGTCTGTTTCACGTGGACAAGTGTGCCACGTGAACGCGTGAAGAGACAGTCGTCGAGGCCCCGGCTCGACGCGGCCCGCCCCTCAGACGATCCGCTCGCGGATCCGCGCCGAGACGAGGTCCATCACCCAGACCGCGACGGCGATGAGGAGGACGAGCGTCCCGACCTCGCCCCACTCGCCGAGGTCGACGCGGGGCTTGAGGATGTAGCCGATGCCGCCGCCGCCGACGAAGCCGATGATCGTCGACATGCGGACGTTGATGTCCCAGCGGTAGATCGTGAAGGAGAGGAACGGCGGGATGACCTGCGGGACGACGCCGTAGCGGAGGACCTGGAGCGTCCCGGCGCCCGTCGCCTTGAT
>CALBDV010000447.1 GCA_937927565.1 uncultured Holophagales bacterium | reverse complement strand
ATCTTCGGATTGGGAGCTGTGGGTGCAGGAGAGGTGGGCTTCGACATCGTCAGGCGGAGAGCATTATCGCGTCCCACTCATCGTAGCAAGACACGAGGCGAATCCCCAGGCTTCGGGGCCGTCACCAAGGATTCGAAGCCCTATTAGTCGGGTTGAAGTTCCGCCATCCAAGAGGGGGTCTTCGGCCTCGTGAATACCCTTCTGACGCGTCCTGCGCCCCCGGGTGGTGAACTTACCCGCAGAGGGGCGTATCCGCTCACCTGGAGCCTCCTACCTGAAGAACTCCGGTCCGTGGCTGCCGGATGCGGCCGAGTGGCTACCGCAGGGCTCGCAGGCATGCGTGCTCGTGAAGGGTTGTTCAGCCCTCCGTCCCAGGGCACGTCAGCGAAGTACGATCGTGTGATGGACGATGCCATTCGAGAGAGTCAGGCCCTCCTCGAGACCCTCGGTCTGCCGAAGAACGCGACCTTCGATCACTCCACCACGAGCGCCGTCACGACGTCGTGGGGCGTCCACTGGGACGAGGACAGCATCGCTCGAGACCTCCTGCAGAACTTCTTCGACGCGAACCGTGATCAGCTTGATCGGATCACGATCGAGGTGACGCCAGATACTGTGAGGATCACGGGTCCATCAGGCCATGACCTCGAACAGCTCTTCTTCCTCGGCAGCGAGAAGGACCCAGCGGCGAACGTCGGCCAGTACGGCGAGGGATTCAAGGCTGCGGCGATGTGCCTCGTCCGCGACCACGGCGTCAGACCTGTCGCGCGTTCCGGGGGGAAGATCGCTTGCATCCGCCTCGCGAGCGCGCCCGTCGCAGGGACGGCGCTCTACCCGCTCGTCTACGACTGGTTCACGGTGCCAACGCCGTTTGACGGTACGGAGATCCTCCTCGCGACCCGTGTCCCGAAGCTCCGTGCCGCTGTGCAGGCCGGGATGTCGCACTTCTTCCACGAACGCAACGTCCTGGTTGGTTCCCTGCGCTGGAAGTCGTCCGACTCGATGTTCGCCCTCTACGCCTCGACGCAGTCCACGGCGGGCGCGATCTTCTACCGTCGTTTGCGGCGGGCGACGGTGGAGGGCATCCCCATCGTGCTCGTGATCAACAAGGAGTACGCCCGCGTCGAGAAGCTCATCCGTGGCGACCGCGATCGGAAGGCCTTCGGCGAGAAGCTCCTCGAAGTCTTCTACGAGGTCTTCGTTCGGAGCGATATCCGATGGGATAGGCAGGCGCAGCGGGTCGTCGTGGAGGCCGCTCGACACGTGTGGTCTCGGGGGCATCCGCTCCTCGCGGCATTCGCGGAGGTCAGCCGCGACGCTTGGCCTGGCCCGCTCGCTCGCGAGGTGTTCGGCGAGAAGTACTTCGCTCGCTCGCATAGCACCAACCCTTCCGAACACCTCCAGTACGATGCGCTCGAGCGCCAGTGGCGAGACGAGGGACGCGAGCCCCTTCCGGGCTACTTCACGAGTTTCGGCGTGATCAGCGCCAAGCAGTCGATCGCGCTGGAGGAGAAGGCGACCCTCGAGCTGAACCGGCGGGGACCAACGGACGCGGAGCGCCGTTCCATCGACCTGCTACTGGAGCGGCTCAAGGACCTCACGCCATGGGTCCACGCGCTCTTCGCGCGGGGGCAGACGAAATACATGGTGGCCCGGACTGACGAGATCCACGGGGCACTCAAGAAGGGCAGAAGCTACCATTCGCTCGAGGTGTTCCTCGCCGAGCGGCTCTTCGTCGAGGACTTCGCCTCTGCGCTCGCGACCTTCCTACACGAGCACAGCCACGTCTTCGGGTACGACGGGGGGCGCGCCTTCACCGACGCGCTCACCCAGATGTTGGAGACGGTCGTGCGGACGCGCGCGACGCTCGACGACGCGGAGCGCCAATGGGAAATCGTGCGGAAGAGCGTCGTTGATGAGCGTCGGGCGGCCGGTGCGGGCGAGGACGGCAGCCAGGCGACTGATGCCCGCCTGGCTACGATGGACGAGGCCCAACTCCGCGCCCTGCTGGGAAGGATGCCGCCTGCCGTCCTGCGGCGTTTGTTGGAAGACGAGTCTCGTGGCGCGGGCTGACCTGACGCGAGTCACGATCACGCCCGTGGCGACCAGCGCAGGCGTCTCGTAGCTTTCCCCGACGAAAGAAGAATGCCGTGCGGTCACGAGAAGTGGCCGCACGGCACGAGTTCGGGTTCGATCAGAACTAGTCCGTGATCGAGGCGGGATTCCTAGCGTTGATCTCATACCTGACGGCGCGTGCGAGCGCCTCCTGGGTCGCCGTGAGGGATGAGGGGTCGATCGTCACGCCGCGGGACATCGCCACCTTGCCGTCGGTGCCGCGCGTGCGGACGAAGTGGAAGCGAATCCCGGCGTTGTCGAGCTCGATGACCGCGACGTCCTCACCCCGGGTCGTCGGGCTCTGGAGGTCCTCGAGGATGGTCTGCGCGAGCTCGACAGGGGGACGGAAGCCGCCGGGGTGGTGGGAGATGACGACGGGCATGGTGCGCTTGCCGTCGATCGTCGCCTCGATAGGCGCGGATGTCGGGGGCAGTCCCCCGAGGACCTTCGGGAGGTTCGTTGCGAGGTGGTCGGCCGACCACCGACGCAGGAGGGGTTCGATCTGCTTGTGCCCCATCCTCCCGCCCGCGCCGAAGATGGCGTCCCTGCCCGTCGGCCGCAGGTACCGCTGGAGGAACTCCAGGAAGAGCGCCACCTCGCGTTGCGCGATGGCATCCTGGCCCGCGTGGTGTGGATAGCGCCGGACTGGCAGGCCG
>CALBDV010000446.1 GCA_937927565.1 uncultured Holophagales bacterium | reverse complement strand
TACGCCCAGGGTTTCGCGGTCCACGTTCCGGAGCCGCTGTCGTCGCCTTGACGGCGCGCCAGGCGTCAGGGTCGGCCCACAGCAACGAACTCCTCGAATCAGGGCTCGCCCGACGCGATGACCGGGTCGGGGACAGGTTCGGTCCAGTAGACCTCGAAGGTCACGGAATCCGCCGTGGGAATCGGCTGCTGGACGTTCGTGCGTGGAACGACGAGTGGAGGCACAATTGGCCATGCGACTCTTCACGTCGATGCGATCCGGAGCGGTGAAGGCTCTCGGCTTGGCGCCCCTGCTCTTCGCTGTCGAGGCGACCGCCAGAGTCATTCCGAGCGCCCCCGTCACGCAATGGCCCGTCATTCCGGCCGTCCAGAAGCGCGCCGCGCGACATTCGGTCGTCCTCGAGCTCGTCAGCTATGGGGCGTCGTGCGACTACTGCGTTCCGACGCTCGCCCGGGTCGTCGTACACGATTCGCTGGGAATCGAGGAGCCGAGGGACGTCACGCCCGGAGGAACCCCCGGCTCCATTTCGGCGGCTGCCGCCTGGGAGGGGGCCGACGGGACACTGCGGCTCCTCGTAAGCGGATTCGGCCTTCCGGGCGGCCCTTCACAGACGAGCAGAATCGTCTACAGCGCCGATGGTGGAACGACGTGGATCCCTGTCGCTGTCCCCGCGGGGTCTGAGCCCTGGGCGCCGGAGTTCTTCTGGAAGGACCTTGGCGGGCCCGTGGCCTACGGAGTCGGCTCCCCGATCCGGCTGGGGACGGCGGAAGTTCCCTTCGTCCTCTCGGTTTCCAGCGCGGGCGCTGCTGGAATCTGGGGAGTTCGCGCGGACGGCTCGGGGTATTCCCTCACCCCGCCGAACTTGGCCGGCCAGCTCCTCGGGTCGGACCTCTCGGGAACGAGGTTTCTCGCGCTGCTGTATCCGGCTCCGCCCGAGAACGCTGCGCAGAGCCCGTGGACGCTGTCGGTTCTCGACCTCGCCGGCATCCCGACGAAGATCTTCGACACTTCGCATTTCGCGTGGGTCCCTTGGATGGAGGGGTGGATCACACCGGACGGGAGCGCGTACATCAACGTGGACTGGACCTGGGGCGGCAACTTCGTCTCGCCCTCGAAACCTCCGATTCTTCCGTCGACCCGGTCCCTCGCGCTCTGGAAGGACGGGTCCCTCACGGAGATCGTCTCGACCGAGCTCGGGAATCTGCTCGGCGCTCCCACCGCGGACTTCGCGGGAGCCTGGATCGTCCGTCGGGACAGCGGTCCAACCGTCCTCGCGTCCCACACGGCGCCTGGCGGCCTCGTCGAAGCCTGGCGGGACGAATCCCGGCCCCGCATTTCAGGGATCTTCGCCTCGGATTCCGGACAGCGCCTGGTCTTCCTGCGGACGGACGTCGGCCGAAGTGCGCCCGGGTCCTTCGGGCTGGCCGTCTGGAACGTCGGTCAAGGCGCGCCCGTCTGGGACCGCATCGCTCTTGAAGGGTCGGGTTCGCCCACGCTCGTCCATCTGGACGTCGATGCCGCGGCGACGGCCGGGGCTTCGGTGCTCGTCGATCCCGGGTCGCCACAGAACATCGCCACACCCTCGGGAGAGCCCCCGCCGCCGACGGCGCCGGCGTTCTTCCAGACGGCACCGTTGACTCGGTTCTCTCTTCGGCAGCAGCGCGTGATTCCCGCGTCGGCGCGGATGCCGGGTCTTTTCGGCGCGAGCTGGCGCACCGACCTGATCCTCCGGAACCCGGGAGCGAACCCTCTCCCGGTCACGGTCCGGTTCCTCCCGAACCCGGCCACTTCGACGTCCGCGCCGGACGCGAGCGTGACCATCGCGTCACGTGCGATCGCCGTCATCCCCGACGCCCTCGGCAGCCTCTTCCGCTTCGAGCAGGGCTCTGGAGCCCTTCTCCTGCTCCCGGGCTCCGGCGGCACCCTCGAGGCGACGAGCCGTTCGTACACCGGCTCTTCGAACGGCACCTTCGGAATGGCCGTGGACGCCGAGGACGTCATTGCCGCCACCCGCCCGGGGTATTCGCAGGCCTTCTCGGCGGGGCTTCTCGGCTCGGGTTTCCGGACGAACCTCGTTTCCGGCGATCTCACGGCGGCGGGGTCTCGCGCGGAGCTCTTCGCTTCGGCTGGTGGCGGGGCGACGGCCAGGGCGCTTTCCATCGACGCCCCGCCCGGCGGCCAGGTGCAGCTCGACGACCTGTCGACTCTGACTGGTATACCAGCCTCCCAGGCAGGCTCTTTCCTGGTCACGTCCAGCGCCGGCGCCGCAATGACCGGAGTCACCGCCATCGACAACGCGACGAACGATCCAACCTGGTCTGGTCCGGACGTCCGTCCCGGGCCTCTCACCATTCCCGCCATCGTCCACTCCGATGGCATGAACGGTGCCCGGTACCGAACGGATCTCTTCTTCTTCAACCCCGATGCCGTCGCCCGGTCCGTCCAGATGCGCGCCGCGCTCTGGACTGAACCCGGCAGAGAGCTCTGGGCGAGCGTGACCCTCGCGCCGGGCGAATCGAAGCGCGTTCCGGATGCGCTCTTCACCCTATTCGGCCTGACCGGCGTCGCTCAATTGAACCTCGGGACCGGGTTCCCGAACGGCGGCGTTTCGACTTCGTCGCGCACGTACACGCTCCTCCCGGACGGATCGACCTACGGCATGCTCGTGCCTCCTCTCGTCGCCTCGCAGATCGCCGGTTCCGGCGAGACCCTCGAGATCCTCGGCCCGACCGGAGGAGCCGCCTATCGCACCAACCTCGCGTTCGTGAAGCTGGACTACCGCTCCAGCACGGTGCACGTCCGGATACTCGACGAGACGGGGGCACTTCTCGATGCGTTCGACCAGGAGGTCCCAGGCCGCGGCGGTGTCCAGTTGATCGACCTCTTCCGCACCCGCGGGCTCGGCGACGGCCCGAGGGCGGCCCTGCTCCGGCTCTCACTGCCGGCCGAGGGGCCGTATGGAGTACGACTCGCGGCCTACGCCACCACGATCGACAACGGAACGAACGATCCCGTCTATTTCGTCGGCCACCTCGCGACGGGGGAGTGAGCTTCTCGTCCGGTCGCGGCGAGGGTCAGCTGCAGCTCCTGTAAAGCCGGATACTCCGGAACGAGAACACGGGGCCGCGCAGGTCGACCGCCTCGCCGTCGGGAGTGAAGAAGAGGCCCGGG
>CALBDV010000445.1 GCA_937927565.1 uncultured Holophagales bacterium | reverse complement strand
TTCGGCTGAAGAAGGCCGGGAAGATCCGGCACTTCGGCTTCTCCTGCCACGACGGCAACGTCGCCGAGCTCCTCCACAAGGCGGCGAAGACGCCGTGGGTCGAATCCGTCATGTTCCGCTACAACTTCCGGAGCTACGGAAACAAGGAGCTGAACGCTGCCATCGACGCCGCCCACAAGGCCGGCGTCGGGCTCATCGCCATGAAGACGCAGGGGGCCGAGGCGAGCTTCCGGGACGCCTGGCAGAAGTTCGAGAAGACCGGGAAATGGAACAAGCACCAGGCGGTCCTGAAGGCCGTCTGGGCCGATGAACGGATTTCCGCCGCCGTCTCTCACATGGACTCCTTCGAGAAGCTGCGAGAGAACATCGCCGCGGCCCTCGACCGGACGTCCCTCACTTCCGTCGAGACGGAGGCTCTCGACCGCTACGCACAGGCGACGCGCCCGTACGCCTGCGACGGCTGCGATCACATCTGCAATGCCGCCGTCGCGGCGAACGTGAGGATCGGCGACACGATGCGCTACCTCATGTACCACGACGCCTACGGCGAGGCGGGAAAGGCCCGTGACCTCTTCGCGAAGCTCCCCGCCGAAGCCCGGGAGCTCTCGCGGGTCGACTTCACCCCGGCCAACCGCGCCTGCCCCCACGGGGTCGACGTGGCGGGTCTGATGAGGAGGGCGGAAGCGGTCCTGACGTAGCGGCGGGAGCCCGCCCGACGCCCGGGACCCGGGCCTGCTATCCTCCGCACCGCAGTTCGGGGTGCCGCTTCAACGAGCAGCTGTCCCCAGGTTGCGAAGCCATATTCAGGAGGTGGGCATTTGGGCCGTCCCAACTACTCGCACAGCAAGCGGCAACGGGAAATCGTCAAGAAACAGAAGCGCGAGGAAAAGCTCGCGAAGAAGCTCGAGAAGAAGAGCGGTACCCCCGACGCCGCCACGGACGAGTCCGGCGAGAACGTCGCGCCAGTCGAGCCGACCGAAGCTCCGAACCCGGACGCCTGAGCTCCGGAACCGACCGGGACCTAGGAAGGCCGCCCCTCGGGGCGGCCTGATGCTTTCGGGAGGGGCGTCGCGGGGTCGCGACGGACCGCTCGGTCGAGGGACAACGGCCATCGGCGCGCGCGGCGGATTAGGATCGCGTCGCCGCCATGAAACGCACCGTACGCCTCGCCGCCGCCTTCCTTCTGGTCCTCGCTGCACGTCCGCTCCGCGCCGAGAATGCCGCCCTCGACCTCCCGCTCGGCGACCCCGCCCGGCGGGAGAGGACGCTCGCCCCCATCCTCGACGTCGTGACCGACGCGCGGACCGCGTCGGCGCTGACCCCGGCCGAGGTTGCGCGGAAGCTCTCGAAGACGAGCCTCCTCTTCCTCGGCGAGAGCCACACGAGCGCCGAGTTCCACCGCGTCCAGCTTCAGGTGATCCGCGAGCTCCACCGCGCCGGGAGGAAGGTCCTCGTCGGCCTCGAGATGTTCCCGGTTGCCGAGCAGCCGGCCCTCGATCTCTGGAACGGCGGGACGCTCTCGGAGGCCGAGTTCGTCGAGAAGTCCCGCTGGTACCGGAACTGGGGCTACCACTGGAACTACTACCGCGACATCTTTCTCTTCTGCCGCGACGCGAAGATCCCGCTCCACGGCGTGAACGTCCCGCGCGAGCTCGTCTCCGACGTCAGGAAGAAGGGGTTCGACGGCCTGACGGCCGAGCAGAAGGCTCTTCTGCCGCCGAAGATCGACTCCGAGAACGCCGACCACCGGCGGCTCTTCAAGGCGTTCTTCGAGGAGGAGGACTCGATGCACTCGGCCTCGATGCCCGAGGCGATGTGGGACGGGATGTTCCGCGCTCAGTGCACCTGGGACGCCGCGATGGCCTGGAACGCGGTCGCCGCTCTGAAGAAGGTGAACGACCCGAACGCCGTAATGGTCGTCCTCATCGGCTCGGGCCACGTCGCGTACGGGCTCGGCAGCCAGCGGCAGGCGGCGCTGTGGTACGAGGGCGCAGCCGCCTCGGTCATCCCGATCCCGGTCCTCGACGACGAGGACCGCCCTGCGAACGTCCGAGCGTCCTACGCGGACTTCGTCTGGGGCGTAGCAAAGGAAGCCGACCCGGCCTACCCGGTCCTCGGCCTCTCGACGCGCGACCCGAAGGACGGCTCCGGGGGCTGGACGGTGATCAACGTCGAGAAGGACTCCGTCGCCGAGATCGCGGGCTTCAAGCTGGGCGACGTCCTCATCTCGATGGACGGGACGTCGCTGAAGGAGAAGGGGACGTTCAACCGGCTCATGGCCGAGAAGCGCTGGTCCGACACGGCCTCCTTCGAGGTGAAGCGGGGCGAGGAGACGGTGACGCTCGTCGGGAGGCTCGCACGCAGGCTCCCGGAGCCACCCCGGGCCGGAGGCGAGAAGAAGTGAAGGCCGGCAGCGCGCGGCATCCAGCACGCAAAACGCTCCTCCTGGCGGTGTTCCTCGCTACGGCCTCCCTCGCGGGCGGCGCACGCGGCGAGGCGCCCGCACCGCTCGTTTCGCCGGCTCGTCCCGGCCCGGCGGCCGCCGCGACCGACTACGGTCTCGACGTCGAGCTGGCTCCCGGGTCGGGACTCCTCCGCGTCACGGCGCGGATCGTCCTTCCTCCCGGAACGAAGGCGGAGTTCCTTCTCAACGCGTCGCTGAGTGTCAGGCACGCCGAGCCGGCGGTCGCAGAGGTCCCCCTCGGCGATGTGGCGGCGTTCTTCGGGAACAACGCGGCAGCCGCGGAGCCCTCGCGCCGTGTCCTTCTGAAGCGTTACCGGGCAGAAGGGTCTCCAACGGATCTGAAGCTGACCTACGAAGGCACCGTGAGGAACGAGCTGACGGCGCCGAAAGAGGAGTACCAGCGCGGCTTCCGAGAGACGCCCGGAACGATAGGTCCCGAGGGGGTCTACCTCGCGGGAAGCACGTTCTGGCTCCCCTCCTTCGACGAATCACTCGTGAGCTTCAGGATGGCCGTCAAAGCACCCGCGGGGTGGCAGCTCGTCTCCCAGGGGGACGGGACGGCGCACGGCGCCGACGGAATCGCTCGCTGGGACTCGAAGGGACCCGTCGACGAGGTGTACCTCGTTGGGGGGCCTCTCCACGCCTGGCGCGACCGGGCCGGCAGCGTGGAGACGCTCGCCTTCCTCCGCGAGAAGGACGACGCGCTCGCCGCGAAGTACCTCGCCGCAACGGCGCAGTACCTCGAGATGTACCGCGGCCTCATCGGTCCCTACCCGTACGGCAAGTTCGCGCTCGTGGAGAACTTCTGGGAGACGGGCTACGGGATGGCCTCGTTCACGCTCCTCGGGCCGCAGGTGATCCGCTTCCCGTTCATCCTGGCGTCGTCCTACCCGCACGAGATCCTCCACAACTGGTGGGGGAACTCGGTCTTCGTCGACTACGCGAAGGGGAACTGGTGCGAGGGGCTGACGGCTTACCTGGCCGACCACCTCATCCAGGAGCAGCGCGGCAAGGGCGAGGAGTACCGTCGCGGCACGCTCCAGAAGTACCTCAGCTACGTCCGCGACGGACGGGACTTTCCCCTCACCGAGTTCCGGGGGCGCGAGAGCGCCGCGACCGAGGCGGTCGGCTACGGCAAGGCGCTCATGGGCTTCCACATGGTGCGGCGCCACCTCGGCGACGCCACGTTCAGGAAGACGCTCGCGCGCTTCTACACCGACTTCCGCGGGACGCGCGCGACCTTCGACGACTTCCGGCGGACGGCCGAAGCCGTCTCCGGCACGCCGCTCTCCGGCCTCTTCGACCCGTGGGTGACGCGCGCCGGGGCGGCCGAGCTCGCGCTCGGGCCGACGAGGGTCGACCGGGACGGCGAGGGCTGGAAGGTGACCGGAACGCTCCGGCAGGTCCAGCAGGAGGCGCCGTTCGCGCTCGTGGTCCCCGTTGCCGTCGTGACGGAGAAGGGGACCGTCCGTCAGGTCGTGAAGCTGGCCGGGCGCGAGGCCTCTTTCGAGGTGCGCACCGACGCCGCGCCTCTCGGCCTCGCGGCCGATCCGCAGTTCGACGTCTTCCGCAAGCTCGACCCGAGGGAGATCCC
>CALBDV010000444.1 GCA_937927565.1 uncultured Holophagales bacterium | reverse complement strand
TAACAGAAGCCTGGCGTGGCCCCTCTACCGCGGCCTCTGCCCAGCCAGAACCCACCCAACTACCGCGTTCCGCCCTCGCGGGCCGGCTACCGCCCGATGACCATGGCGGGATCGCCAATCAGGACCAGCGCGAGAATGTCGTCCCGCATGTCCGGGAAGCTCTTTCCCACCTCCCGTTGCGCCTTCAGGAGCGCGTCGCCCACCGGAATGGGCCCTCCGGAGAGCGCGGCGAAGAATCGCCGGCCGATCTCGTCGTGAGCGCCAAGATCCGTGAGCGTAGACGAGCCGATCACTCCCGCGGCACCCCTACCCTCGGAGAGGAGGAGCGCGTGGGCCATCGTCTCGATGTAGACGGAAACGAAGTAGCTGTTCCAGCAGCCCCACTGAACGACGAGCCCCGGGTTTCCCCCTGCCGGCAGCTTCGCGATGTCATCTCCCGAAAGCAGCGGCCCGAAGTCCCAGTAGTCGTAGTCGCTGTGACCGAGATAGCTGACCAGCGGCGCCCCGGCGCCAAGTTCCTTCAGCAGGTCCGCCCTGGCGTCGGCGGTCGTCCGGCCCTGCCCCGCGTAATCGTCCACCGCGATGCTTCGTACGTTCCAGCCGGACGGGTCGAGCGACGCGCTCATCGCCGCGTGCTGGTCGGTGAACCCGGTTCCGGCGTCGGAGCGGCCGGTCACGATGACTGCTTCCCTGCCGCCGCGATACCCGACGAGCTTCGCGATCACGGCGTTCAGCTCGGCACCGGTCCTGGCGATGAGACGCCCGACGGGAATGTCCGGAAGGCCATCCCTGTCGACGTCGCCGTAGGGAACGTCGGTCGGCGCGAAATGGATGACGTCCCCAACCTTGGCGTAGCGGGTTGGGACCAGGCAGAGCGCCTCGGCCCCCCTGACGTTGTAGTAGTCGTACGAGTCGCTGCCGACGAGCAGGACGAAGCGAAGCCGGCTTGCCCCGGCTCTCGTGCTCTCTCGGATGAAGGACTGGATGGCGTCGGCGTCGCGCTCGTGATCGGAGTGCGCGGCATAGATCGCATCCGTGGTCACGACCTGCGTCCTCAGACCACGCCCTTCCTGGAGCGCCACCAGGCCCGGCAGATCGTTCACGAAGGCCGGGTGGGTGATGATGAGGTACTCCGTGCCCCACTCCGCGCGAGTCACGGGTGTCGGCACCCCGGCTCGAATCGACGGAACCCGAACCGCTCCCGCCTCTGCCAGCCAGTACTTTGTGGGCTGACCTTTTGACGGGGGAAGCGCGATCTGGCAAGCGCCGGAAGCTTCCGGCGCGACCGCCCCGACGAGCCGAACCGGGTCACCGGTAGCCTGGGACCACATGTGCAGGGCCGTACACGAGCTGAACCCGCCTACCGCCAGCCCTGTACCCTTCGCCGGGATCTCCCCTTCCCACTTGCCGTCCCGCGCCCGGACGAAGGCCGGATAGCCCAGGGAGAACCCGTCCAGACCCACGAAGTCGAAGAGGTGCCCGGTGTCGAGGGGCAGGATGATCTCCAGGAGGTTGCCAGCCTTCTTCAGGTCCAGTCGGACCTTGCTGGCGGCACCCACTTCTATCTTCTCCGCCCGCAGGCCATTGAAGGAAATGTCGGCCACCTCGGAGCCATTCAGCAGGACTCTCACGTGGTGATCGTCTTCCGTACCCGGAAAGTCGCTCAGGCCCCACAGGTCCACCGTCAGGGTCGAGGGCAAGACCGACGCCTCGTCCAGGTCCGGGAGGTCGAAGGTCCGCGTGAGCTTGCCCGGCCCTCCGTAGGCCCGCGCATACCCGTCGAACCAGGGTATGGCTCCCACCGGGGCGCTCGCGCTGTACTCGTTCTCCGGGTAGGACCGATAGGCCGCGACGTACCTGTTCTCGGAGCCGCCGCCTCTCAGCTGAGAGGTCCGGGCTTCCGCCACATTCCGGCCGTCGCCCGTGAGCACGTAGACGTTCGCGTTGCTGTAGAGCGTCGGCGCCACGGTGGCCACGAACTCGATTGCGTCTCCCTCGTCGAAGCGACCGTTCCCGGCAACGTCGTCGACGAAACGAGCCACCGCACGCCCGCGATCCGACACGCCGATGCGCGACGTTGGAACGCCGATCAGATTGACCCCCGCCGCGACGAGATCGGCGTGATTGATCCTCTGGATCCCGGACACCGTGACGGCGAGCCGGGCTGAACCCGCCGCCGCAGCGGGCCCGATAGAAACGCGGAATGCCTCCTGGCCGTCCTCCATGGGCGCCCTGGAGAGCGCCGCAGCGTTCTCAGCCTGAATGGCAGCCACGTCCGTGCGCTTCGCCTTCCCGTCGGTACCGTGCTTGCGGCCCACCTCGAACGGCCCGTGGCTCCGTGCCCTCCCTCGGATGTCGACGTCTTCGATTCTGATCTGGTCGGCGAAGGCTCCGGCGAAGCGCGCTTCATAGGATTGCGGCTCGTCGGAATCGATCATGTTCGAAGGGATGAGCGTCTCGTTCAGAAGTTCCCAGCGATCGCCCGCACCGCCATAGAGATTGAAACCGGCATTCGCCTTCTCCATGGTCGTCGTCCACCGGGCCACCAGGTCGGATCCTTCCTGCTGCGCTTCAACGCTGGAGATGGTCGCTGGGACCATCGCCGGATCGACGCAGAAGGTGACGTTGCTGAGGGCGATCTCCTGGTACGGAGTGGGGTTATCGGGGGGGGCGACGTGGAGGTAGGTCAGGGTGAAGGTCGTCTGCCCGGCGCCGGTACCCGAGTTCGCCACGGCGCGGCAGTTGACCGAGTCGCTGAAGTCGGTGCAGCTGGCGGTCCCGGTGGCCGTTCCCGTGCCATCCCCGGTCACGTTGGCGCCGACGCTCGTCCAGGTCCCGGACGACAGGGTGACCCGATCGCGGTAGTTGGCGAAGAAGAAAAGGTTGAGGTAGTCGACGTCGTAGGCCGTCAAGCCGATGTTCTGGACGGGCATCAAGACGCCGCCGCTGTTCCGGAACGTCAGCGTCATCGTGATCGCCTGGGTGGCGTTGGCGAAGTTGGCGCCCAGGAGCAGGTGGCCGGTCTGACCGCCGATCGGTCCGACATCCGGGCGTCCAGCGGAACCATCCCAGGCCCCGGTGTTGGTGATCTGGACCTGCACCGTCATGTTGTTTCCGCCAACATTGATCGTCTGCGTCCCGTTATAGTTGGCGTTCGTCACGAACGGTGTGCCAGCGTCCAGCGTCGCCCAGTTGAGCGTCTGCTGTTGATACCCGGTGCTGCACTGCGCGCGCGCGACTCCGGAGCTGGCGACGAAGAGAACGCCCGCGAGGACGGCGGCGACTCTGCAGAATCTCGGCGCGCTCGACTTCACGATGGCCTCCCTCGGAACTCGAGTCGACTCGATTCCATCTGTCCGGTCTGCCTTCATCGTTCGCATGGTCCACCCCGTTCCAGGCACTTCGCTGCGCCGCGCTTCGTCGGTCCGATCGCAGCCACCACGAGGCGCCGTCGACTGTTCTTCTCGCGCGAGCCAGCTCATGCGTTCCGCCGGAGGGACGTAGCTGAATCTGCCGGGACGGCTGACCCACCCAGCGTGTTTCCGCGGAGATCCCCGAGTACCCGTAGGCGCGGTGCCCGGTAGGGGCGCATCTGCCTGCTGTCCTGGCCCTGATTGTCGACCAGAATCCCGGCATCGGTTCTTCCGGTCGTGATTCGTTCGTCAACCATCCGCCCTCCGATTCACAACCTCCAATCCTATCCCAGGTCTAGGTTCTCCTGTCCACCGGTCGAGGAACAGCTCGAGTCCGACTGACCTGCCCCCGTTCCTCGAGCAGCTCATCGAGGCCGGGGTCCTGGCAGCCGTGCCCTGCACGCCGCAAGAACGCGTATGGCGTTTGACGTAGAACAGACCCCGGGGCTGAGGCTTCGCTAGCCCGCGTCCCCTTCCGCTACGGCACCGGCTCCCCCCGACGCCGGCGTCACCCCGCTCTCGTGGGGCTCCTTCGTCAGCACGCCCCGGGCGGCGCCGAGCACCCTGCGTGCGAGAAGCACCCCCACGAGCATCGAGGACGCCCCGACCATTCCGGAGACGAGATCGCCGAGCTCGGCCGTCCGCGGCGGCATCAGGTACTGGAGGGCTTCCATCAGCCCAGCAAACGCCGTCGCGCCGAGCCAGGCCGTCGCCATCGCGCCGACGGGCGAGAGGAGCGAAGCGCCAAGCCAGTAGAGCAGGACCGCCTGGATGCCGGTCGCGGCGGCGTGCGCGTAAGTGTCCGGAACGACCGCCGGAGGTCGCGGCATCACGCCCAGGACGACGAGCGTCACGCTGTAGGCGCAGCAGACCAGGAGCGGAACCGCAGCCGGGTACGGTTCGACCTTCCAGAAAGCACCGGCACCGACCGATCGCGCCGGCGTCCTCGGTGCCTCCCGGGCGGGCCTTCGGGTGACGGACACGGGGGGCATGATAGGTGAGTCCCCGGGGCCTCGGCCCCGCCCAGAGGTTCGACCTCGCCCCTCGCATCGGTGCCCGCGCCCGCCCGGGAGTTCTGAAGGCCAAGGTCGGCGCGGCGGACCACCATCACCCAGATTCGCCGTCGCCCGCAAGGACGGCCTTCATCGGACGCT
>CALBDV010000443.1 GCA_937927565.1 uncultured Holophagales bacterium | reverse complement strand
CGATCTCCTTCTCCTTCTCGTCGATGAGCTGGTCGCGCAGGATGACGGCGTAGGCCCGTTGCTGGTTGCCGCCGGTGAGCGCTTCGACGCAGTCGCGGAGCGCCCGCTCGGCGAGGCCGGACATCTCGAGGAGCTGCTGGCGGATCCGGTCGATGTCGCGTTCGAGGGACAGTTCGAGACGAGTCGGCATCCTCTTGTTGATGGCGAGAGAGGAGGCTGCCTCCCCGCTATCTCCTTGCAACGGAGGACGATAGCAGATGTTAGGTTCGTGTCAAGGCAGCGTGAAGGACTGGCCGACCGGTCTACCTCCGCACGCGACCGCTCCCGTCCCCGGCGGCGAGACGGTCCACCTCTGCCACGCTCACGCGATTGAAGTCGCCCGGGATCGTCTGCTTCAGGGCGCTCGCGGCGACGGCGAACCGGAGGGCCTCCTCCGGCGGGCGCCCCGTGACGAGGCCGAAGACGAGGCCCGCGGCAAACGAGTCTCCGCCCCCGATCCGGTCGACGAGAGTGACGTCGTAGCGTGGGCTCTCGTGAAAGCTCGCGGCGTTCGCGTCCCAGAGGACGGCGCTCCAGCCGTTCCGGCTGGCGGAATGGCTCTCGCGGAGCGTGATCGCGACGGTCTCCACGCCGAGGTCGCGCGCCACCCGCACGGCCGTCTCGCGGTAGGCCTCCGGGTCGAGCCCGCCGGAGGTGACGTCGGCGCCCCGGACCTCGTACCCGAGGCAGGCCTGCAGGTCCTCCTCGTTCGCGACGAGGACGTGGGCGCGCGCGGCGAGGGGGCGCATGACGGCCTGCGCCTCGCGCTCGGTCCAGAGCTTCCTGCGGTAGTTCAGGTCGAGGCTGACCCGCGCGCCGGCGGCCCGCGCCGCCTCGACGGCCTGCTTCGTCGTCTCGGCCACCTCGGGGCCGAGGGCGGGCGTGATGCCGGTGACGTGGAACCAGGCCGCGCCTTCGAGGATGCGGGGCCAGTCGAACGTCCCCGGCTTCGCCCCGGCGATGCTCGAGCCCGCCCGGTCGTAGATCACGTTTCCGGCGCGCTGGCTCGCACCGGTCTCGGCGAAGTAGATGCCGAGCCTCTCGCCGCCGCGAAGGACTCCGTCGACGTTCACACCCTCCGCTCGCAGGGCCGAAACGGCGGCCTCCCCCACGGCGTTCGCCGGAACGCGCGTCACGTAGCGGCTGTCGAGGCCGAAGTGCGCGAGGCTGACCGCGACGTTCGCCTCGCCGCCGCCGAACGTCGCCGAGAGGACCGGCGACTGGAAGAACCGCTCGAATCCCGGCGGGGAGAGCCGCAGCATGATCTCGCCGAAGGTGACGATTGTCTTCATAGAACGCTCCGGGCCGCGGCGACCGCCGCGACGAATCGACGGGCCCTTTCCGTGATCTCGTCGAAGCGGCGGGCGGCCACCGCTTCGGCGTCGACGAGGGCCGTGCCGACGCCGATCGCCACGGCCCCGGCGCGGATCCACTCTCCCGCGTTCGCGAGCGAGACGCCGCCGGTCGGCATCAGGCGAAGCTGCGGGAACGGACCGCGCAGGTCCCGGAAATAGCCGGGCCCGAGCGCGGTGGCGGGGAAGACCTTCACGACGTCGGCTCCCGCCTCCCACGCCCCGAGAATCTCGGTCGGCGTGAAGCACCCCGGCAGCGCCGCCACGTCGAACCGGTGGCAGACGCGCAGCACTTCCTCGCGGAAGACAGGGCTGACGACGTAGCGCGCTCCGGCTTCGATCGCGGCCTGCGCCGTCTCGGCGTCGAGGACGGTCCCGGCGCCGAGGACGACGTCCCGCGGGAGGGACGGCGCGATCGTCCGGATCAGCTCGATCGCTCCCGGGACGGTCATCGTCACCTCGAGCGCCCGGACGCCCCCGGCGGCAAGGGCGTCGACGACGGCGCCCAGGGCGCTGGCGTCCTTCAGGCGGATGACGGCGACGACGCCGCACGCCTCGAGGGCGGCGACGGTCTCTGCGCGCGTGGGCACGGACCGTTCCCCTACCGCGCCAGCCAGCCGCCGTCGACGGCGAGGACGTGGCCGGTGACGTAGTCGCTGGCCGGAGAGGCGAGGAAGACGACCGCCCCGGCGAGGTCTTCCGGTTCGCCCCACCTCCCGGCGGGGATCCGTTCGAGGATCTGCCGGCTTCGGCTCGCATCGGCACGGAGGGCGGCGGTGTTGTCGGTCCTCATGTAGCCGGGAGCGATGGCGTTGACGTTGATCCCCTTCGGCGCCCACTCGTTCGCGAGGGCCTTCGTCAGCTGGGCGAGCCCCCCCTTCGCCGCGGCATAGGACGGGACGAGGATCCCGCCCTGGAAGGAGAGGAGGGAGGCGACGTTCACGATCTTCCCGCGCGCCCCGCGGGCGATGAGCCGTTTGCCGACCTCGCGGGCGAGGCGGAACGGGCTCGAGAGGTCGACGGCGAGGACGAGGTCCCAGTCTTCGTCCGAATGCTCGGCGGCGGGGGCGCGGCGGATCGTCCCGGCGTTGTTGACGAGGATGTCGACCGGGCCCAGGGCGGCCTCGGCCTCGGCGACGAGCCGCAGCGCCGTCGCGGGGAGGCTGAGGTCGCCGACGACCGATGCGGCCCTCCGTCCGTGGGCGCGGACGGCGGCCATCGTCTCCTCCGGGGGTTCGACGAGGCCGTGACAGACGACGTCGGCACCTGCGGATGCGAGGGCCTCGGCCATGGCGCCGCCGAGACCCGAAGTGGCGCCCGTGACGAGGGCGACGCGGCCCTCGAGGGAGAAGGAAGCGTGCGTGCTCATGGCCAGGAATTCTATATGGTCAGACCTTTTTGGCGAAGAGATGCCGTCGAAGGGCCGAGAGGGCCGACCGGCGGAGGGCCGGGGCTGGCGGGGCGGTCCGCGGTCTGCGTCGTCGCGTGAGGCCATTGGGAGCCGCTCCGGGCGCCCGCCGTGCCGCTCGCGGCGCGCTTCGGGCTTGACTCGTCCGGGTCCGGGTGCTATTTCTGTCGAGGACCATTTAGAGGACGAAATGAAAAAAGGTCAGACCGCAGAGATCGAGCGACCGAAATCCGAGGGCGCGGTGGGCGCCAAGGTCGTCGAGCACGTCCGCCGCCTCATCGAGGGCGGGAGCCTCCACCCGGGAGACCGGCTGCCGGCCGAGCGGGATCTCGCCCTGCAGATCAAGGTGAGCCGGCCGTCCCTGCGGTCGGGCCTCCGGACCCTCCAGGCGATGGGGGTCATCGAGGCGCGGCAGGGTTCCGGGACCTACATTGCCGACGGGCCGCCGAAGCTGGGGGACGGGCCGCTCCGCTTTCTCGCGGCGCTCCACGGCTTCACCCGTGACGAGATGTTCGAGGCACGGCGCGTCCTCGAGGTGGGGACGGCAGGCCTGGCGGCCGAACGGGCGACGCCCGAGCACATCGCCCTGATCGCCGACGAGGTGACGAGCATGTTCGCCTCGCTCGACGACCCCCAGACGTTCCTCGTCCACGACCTGCAGTTCCACCGCGTCGTCGCCGCGGGCTCCGGGAACCCGGTCCTCACGACGCTCATCGACACGCTCGCCGAGCTCGTCTTCGAATACCGCAGGGTGACCGTCGAGCGCGCCAAGGACCTGAAGGAGTCGGCGGAGCTCCACCGTCAGATCTACCGGGCGATCAAGGACCGCGAAGGCGACGAGGCGCGCCGCCTGATGAGCGAGCACCTCAGCATGGCCCGGCAGGCCCAGGCTTCCGAGGAAGAGCCCGCGCCGAACCACGAGTTGGAGCGACCGAAGGCCCGGAGGGCGAAGTGACCCTTCCGGCCCTCTCGCTCGGGGGGCGCGTCGCCGTCGTGATCGGCGGGACCTCGGGAATCGGCCTCACGCTCGCCCGGGGCCTCGCCCAGGCCGGCGCCGACGTCGTGCCGACCGCGCGCCGGCGCGAGCACGTCGAGGCCGCGGCAGCCGAGATGGAGGCCCTCGGCCGGAGGTCGCTCCGCGTGACGGCGGACGTCACCGACCGCGCGTCGCTCGAGACGGCCCTCGGTGCGTGCGTCTCCGCGCTCGGGAAGGTCGACGTCCTCGTGAACTGCGCCGCCTGCACGAAGCGGACGCCGACGCTCGACCTCGACGAGGAGGAGTGGCACCGGATCCTCGACACGAACCTGACCGGGACGTTGCGCACGTGCCAGGTCTTCGGGCGGCACATGCTCGAACGGGGGAGCGGGCGGATCGTGAACGTCGCCTCGCTCGCGTCGTTCGTGGCCCTCTTCGAGGTGGCGGCCTACAACGCGAGCAAGGCCGCCGTCGCCGCCCTCACGAAGTCGCTCGCTCTCGAATGGGGGCCCCGGGGCGTGAACGTGAACGGAATCGCCCCGGGCGTCTTCCGGACGGCCCTCAACCAGGACCTTCTCGACGGCACCGAGCGGGGGCGCGAGCTCGTCGCCCGGACGCCCCTGAAGCGCTACGGGAGGATGGAGGAGCTGCAGGGGGCCTGCGTCCTCCTCGCGTCGGAGGCCGCGAGCTTCATCAACGGCGAGGTGATCGTCGTCGACGGCGGGTTCCTCGCGAGCGGGGTGCTGAGTTGAAGGTCGAGAGGGTCTCCGTCCGCGACGTCCGCTTCCCGAC
>CALBDV010000442.1 GCA_937927565.1 uncultured Holophagales bacterium | reverse complement strand
GGACCCGCCAGCGCTGTCCAGCTCGCGTCTGCCCGAGTGAGGAGCCGTTGACGGCGTCCGTCGGCGACGCGCGGGCAGAAACCGTCGGCGTGTCAGACCCAGCCGGTAGTCTGGGCTCGTGAGTCTCGATCACCCTTGCTGAGCCCACTTCTCTGTGGTGACCGAGTAGGAGGTCCAACAGAGGAGTTGACATGGCCGACAAGAAGGTCGTTTTCGTAGCGTTCGCCATCGAAGACGAGCACCAGCGAGACTTGCTTAAAGGGCAGTCTTTACACTCCCGCGCGCCGTTCGAGTTCATCGACATGTCGGTGAAGGAACCCTACGACCGAGACTGGAAGGATCGGGTTCGCACCCGCATCAAGAGGTCCCACGGCGTGATCGTGCTAGTCAGCAAGAACTCGCCGACGTCGAGCGGTCAGAAGTGGGAAATCCAGTGCGCCACGGAAGAAGGCAAACCGATCCGGGGCATCTGGGCGTACTCGACCGATCGAACGAACATCGCCGGCGTTCCCACCTATGCGTGGAGCGACGCTAACATCAGCGGCTTCATCGACTCCTTGTAGACCAGCATGCGTAAAGCTCTGATCGTCGGAATCGATCATTACGACAGCATCGGAAGCCTCAGCGGATGCGTGAATGACGCCTACGCGATGAAGGCCGTCCTGGAACGCAACGCAGACGGTACGATCAACTTCCCCACGCCGAACGTGCTGTTGGGAACGGGGCCCGCTAAGCCTGTGAGCCGACATGGACTGAAAGAAGCTGTGCGTGACCTATTCGCGGACGACGCAGATATCGCGTTGTTCTACTTCGCCGGTCACGGCCACATCGAAGATACCGGCGGTTATCTCTGCGCTAGTGACTGCGCAACGGGCGACGACGGGCTCGCTCTTGCGGACGTGATGAGGCTCGCCAACTCGTCGAAGGCAAAGAATAAAGTCATCATTCTCGATAGCTGCCATAGCGGAGCTGCCGGAGATAACGCCCTGATCGCCGGTGTAGCGGAGATTTCTGACGGAGTCACGATCCTCACCGCCTCAACGGCATCCCAGTACGCCCTCGAAACACCCGGCGGAGGATCAGGCGTATTCACAAGCTTGCTCGTCGACGCACTAAGCGGAGCTGCGGCCAACCTGATGGGAGACATTACGCCTGGCAGCGCTTACGCCCACATCGACCAGTCCCTGGGACCCTGGGCGCAGCGGCCCGTGTTCAAGACCAACGTCAAGACCTTCGTGTCGCTTCGCGAGACCGACCCTCCGATCGACCTCACTGACCTGCAAGCAATCACAACCTACTTCCCGACAGCGGATCATCAGCTCGCGCTAGATCCCAGCTACGAACCCGAGCGAAGCGGCGCTGAGGACGCGAGCGTCCCGGAGCCGGACCCC
>CALBDV010000441.1 GCA_937927565.1 uncultured Holophagales bacterium | reverse complement strand
CCACTCCGTCGTCGTCTTCAACCGGAAGCTCCGGTCCGGAGAGAAGGAGCCGGAGGCGACGGGCACGCGCCTCACGCTCGTTCCGGTTCTGGGCGGGGGCACCTACGGCGTGTCCGCGACGCTCGCGTTCTGACCTCCGGCGCAGGTTCGAAGGAGAAGAATGACTTCCACGTCTCATCGCGGGTCCCACGCCCTGGACCTTTCGGGGTGGCTCGCCGCGGCCGTCGTCGCCGGAACCGTCCTCCTGGCGATTCCGGCGACGGCCCAGGACACCGGCCGGTGGGAGGTGGGCGCGTTCGCGGGCGGTTCCTTCGGGACCCGGATCTACCAGGACGAGACCGCCGACATCGCGATCGGCAAGGCCACTGCGTTCGGCCTGCGAGGCGCCTTCAGCATCGACCGCAGCTTCAGCCTCGAGCTCACCCTGTCCCGCGCCACCCCGAGCCTCCACGCGATCGACCCGACGACGGGGGCCTCGCTCGCACCGTCGGCCCCCGTCGACGTCACGACCTACGAGGTCAACGGCCTCTACGGGTTCGGCGCGGGCCGCACGCGCGGCTACATGGGGCTCGGCGTGGGGGCCATGACGCTTCACCCCTTCATCCCGGGCGTCGCGACCGAGGCGGACACGCGGTTGACCGCGAACGTTGCCCTCGGCGGGAAGCTCTACCTGAGCGACCGCCTCGCCCTCCGGGTCGACGGCCGGTATCGCTTCAGAACCGGCCGTCCCGGGACCGAGACGGACGTCTGCGGAAGCCTCGGATGCTACGGCTTCGCCACGGATCTCTACTCGAGCAGCGAGGTGACCGGAGGGGTGTCGTACCGGTTCGGGGGGCCGCGCATCTGGGATCTTCCGGACGCGCCCGCGTCGCCGACCTCCAGCGCCGTCCTGGCGTCGCCGACGCGGCGGCCGGTCCCGAAGGAGCGGTTCTTCGCGGCCGCAGGCGAAATCCTCCTGGTCGAGCTCGTGCCCTGGGCCTGGTCCCGGTACGTCGTCGAAGAGGACTTCTCGTTCATCTCGATGGCGACCGTGAAGGAGAACTTCAAGGCCGGCTTCGGATTCGACGCGGATTCCTTCGACATGAATCAGTCGATGCACCCCCTTCACGGCAGCCTCTACTTCAACGCCGCCCGTGCGAATGGCTACAGCTACTGGGAGTCGGGAGCGTTCACTCTGGCGGGCAGCTTCGGGTGGGAGTTCGTCATGGAGAACACCCAGCCCTCGATCAACGATCTCGTGAACACGACCCTCGGCGGCATGTCCCGCGGTGAGATGGCCCATCGGATCGCCGGCATGCTCCGCGACAACAGGGCGACCGGGTTCTCGCGCTTCTGGCGCGAGCTCTCCGGCGCGATCGTGGATCCGATGGGCGGGTTCAACAGGCTCCTGCACGGCGAGATGACGAGGGCCTATCCGAACCCAGACGAGCGCTTCCCGAGCCGGTTCAACGTGGTGGGAGACCTCGGATACCGTCACATCACCGATGACGCCGACAGCCCGCACCAGGCGCTGATCTCCCTTTCCGCCATCTACGGCGACCCCTTCGCCGGCGAGATCCGCAAGCCCTTCGACTCGTTCTGGCTCGAGGCCGACGTCGCCTCGGCGGGCGCGGGCATCACGCGGATCGAGGGGAGAGGAGTCCTGAGGGGATGGGAGCTGGGCGAGACGACGTCGCGGATGCGGCACATCTTCGGCTTCTTCCAGGAGTACGAGTACTTCAACAACGAGTCCCAGGTCTTCGCGGCGCAGATCTTCAGCGCCGGGCTGCTGTCGCGATACACCGTGGGCACGGACCTGCACCTGCGCACGGACGTCACCGCGATCGCCTTTCCGCTCGCTGCCATCGAGACGACGGACTTTCAGAACCCCGAGACCGGTCGCACCTACGACTTCGCGCCCGGTGGCGGGCTCCGGCTGGCCGGCCGTCTCTACCGGAAAGAGCGGGAGATCCTCAGGATCGGCTATGGACTCGCGTACGCCCACACGGCGAACGGGAGCTCTTCCAGCAACGTGCTGCAGTTCTTCCGCGCCACGGCACGTCTCCCGCTCGGCAAGTCCTTCGGCATGGGCGCGGGCTACTCGTGGTACAGCCGCAGGACGACCTACTCCGGCTTCCAGGAGGCGCCCGGAACGCAGTCCGAAGTGCGCCTGTTCGCGAGCTTCACTCTCTAGCCCAAGGGGTCAGGGAAGCTCGAAGTCGGCGATGATCGGAAGGTGGTCGCTGGCGAGCCGCGAGATCCGGAGCCGGCAGCGCTTCGCCCCGAAGAGCTCGAGCGGGCCGCGGTAGTAGATCCGGTCGAGCGGACCCCTGGGAAAGAAGGACGGGTAGGTGAGGAACGTCTTCTCGCCCCTGCGGGTGCTCTCTGTCGCGGACCGGAACCGCAGTGGCCCGGTGAAGAGCGGGGTGAGCTGCGAGCGCCAGTCGTTGAAGTCGCCTGCCACGAGGCAGGCCACGTCGGGCGGCAGCGACCCCAGCTCGCGGGACTGGGCGAGGAGCAACACCTGCTGCTCGCGCTCGCGGGCCGAAAGGCCCAGGTGCAGGTTGAAGACCTCGAGATGGCGAATGCGGCCCTCGGGTCCGGGGAGGGCGATGGCCGTGTGCTGACAGCCGCGTCGCTTCGAGGCGCCGATGGTCAGGTCGATGTTGCGCTCGAGGAGAATCGGATACCGGCTCAGGGTGGCGTTGCCGTAGCGCCCCTTTCGGAGGGTGACGTTGTGACCTACGGCGAGGTGAGGGTATCCCGTGCTCGCCGCCAGCTCTCGCGCGAGGTCCAGCCTGCGTGACCGGGGGACGCCGTCGTCCACTTCCTGCAGAAGGACGATGTCCGGCTCGTAGGTCTGGATGATCCGACTCACCCGCTCGGGACGAAAGCGCCGATCGATGCCGATCGCGCGGTGGATGTTGTAGGTCAACACCCGGAAGCGCATCGGTCCCGTCATCTCATCCTGGCGCTCGTGGGACGGACGGCCTTCCGGTGCGCGAATGGACCTGGTCGGCGCGCCTCCCTGGGTTCCCATCTTGAAAATGCTACTCGGGCGATGGCACTTCCTCCAGTCGGATGGCCGGATGGCGCGCCGGAGGGCTGACGCCAGGTCAGTCCGAACGGCGGCGGTTGCCGATCGCGGTGAGGGCGGCGATGTGCTTCCGCTGGTTCGGGATCAGCTTCTCGGCCAGGAGCATCTTCGTGGGGCCCGTCGCCACTTCGAGCGAATCCTGGTACTCCCGAAGGCCGTGCTCTTCGCCCTCGCAGAGCGACGAGAACGCGGTAGAGACCCCGAGGACGTTGGCGGAGGACTGGAACGCCCTCGCGAAGGCGCCCCAGGCGCCGGCGGAGCCGGCCGGTGCGCCTCCCAGCCGGAAGACCTCCGTGCGGAGGAGCTCCGCCGTCCGCGTGTGCTCGGCCGAGATGCGCCGGAGCTCGGCGACCTCGCGGCACGGAGCTTGCGCTGAACTGCTTCGGCCGCGCTTGCGCGGTCCTCAGGAGAATCAGATGCTGGCTTTCGGTTCGGCGGGGCTCTTGCGCTTCGTTTCCCGTACCTCTCTCGCAGGCGTTCTGCTCGCGGCCGGACTGGCCGCGGCCCAGCCCTGTCCTCCGGGCACTACGATTCCCAACTTCCGCTTCGTGAGCAGCACGCAGACGTTCCCGCGGGCGATCACGTACGCCTGGGACGCTCCCGTGGGCGCTGCCGCCGATACGGTCTACGAGTTTCTGCGCGCGGAGGCCGCCGACTACTGCGCGCCCTTCTCGGCGTTCACGGTCATCGCGGAAACGACCGCGAGAAGCTACCGGGTCACCCTCGAGACGCCCGACCACGTCTACCAGTTCTGGGTGCGGGTGAAGGGCTGCGACACCGCGGCGCCGGGATCCTGGGTCGACGACTCTTTCCTGCTGGCCCCGACTCCTCCCGTCCTTCAGGTCTCGGGAACCACGGCGAACCAGGTCATCCTGACGTTCTCGCAGGGAGACTCGCGGACCGCGGCCGTCGTCATCGAACGGGCGGGTGCAGACGGGTATTTCCGGCAGATCGACTCGAAGTACTTCTACGAGATCTGTCCGGCGGGCAGCCAGCTCACCGTCGTCGATTCCGGCCTCGCTCCCGGCACCTACAGCTACCGGGCCTGGGCGTTCAATCAGGGGACGAACCAGCAGATCTACTCCGGCGCCGTGAGCGTCTCCGTCAGCGGCACGACCGAGGTGCCTCCGGTCGTCGATTTCTACTCGGCGAACCCCGTCTCCGTGAGGCCGGGTGAGGGGTCGACGCTCAGCTGGTCGACGACGGGGGGCATCTCCGCCACCATCGACCAGGGTGTCGGCCCGGTGGAGACGTCCGGATCGGTCGTCGTCCACCCGACGAGGTCGACGACCTACACACTCGTCGTGACGGGTTCCGGCGGATCCGCCGTGAGCCGCGTCCAGGTGGCCGTCACGTCCGTCCCGCTCCTGGGAGAGGTGGCAGGTACCGTCGTGACGGTCGCCTCCTCGCCCGGTCTCTTCGGCTCCTACTACCGGACGGCGGTGCAGCTCAGCAACCCGTCGGCCAGCCTGGCGTTCGGCCGTCTCGTCTACCACCCGAAGGAACGGAGCGGCTCGCTGGGAGACTCTTTCCTTCGCTACACGCTTCAGCCGCGTCAGACCCTCGAGTTCCCGAACGTCCTCGGCCTGATCGGCACGAGCGGGAACGGAAGCCTCGACGTCGTGCCCGAGGGCGGCGCCGTTCCGGTCGTTCGGGCCCGGGTCTACAACGACGCGGGACCGCTCGGCACGAGCGGGGTGACGGAGTACGGGCTTCCTCCCGCCGACTCCCTGAAGGCGGGAGACACGGGTCTCCTGATTGCTCCGGCGGACCCCATGAAGTTCCGCTTCAGCATCGGGCTGAGGACTCTCGACTCCGGCGCGACCCTGACCTTCACCCTGCGCGATGCCGCTGGCAGCGTCCTCAGGACGTTCACCAGGAGCTACCCGGCCACCTACTACATCCAGAGGTCCGCACCGGAACTTCTCGAGTGGACCACATTCGCCGGAGACGAGAGCGTCACGATCGAGGTCAACGCCGGCTCCGCATTCGTCTACGCGACGGTCGCGGACAACATCACGAACGACCCGTCCATCCAGATCGCCCGGCGGCTTCCCTAGCCGTGCAGATCCTCCGGGAGCGGCCGACGCTGTGGCTCGCCACGTTCGTGGCGAGCCTGGCGATGGCGCGGTCGCTCCCCGCTGCGGAGATCGCGGGAGTTGAGCTGCCGGATGCGGTGGAGGTGGGCGGGCGAGAGCTGAAGCTCAACGGCGCGG
>CALBDV010000440.1 GCA_937927565.1 uncultured Holophagales bacterium | reverse complement strand
ATCCGTCCTCGCTCGTCCTCGCCGGCGACGTCGCGCTCGCCGTCCGCCCCGTCTTCCTCCGCAACGCCGTCGGCCTTCCGGAGGGAGCGCCGCTCGACGCCTGGTGGACGAGGATCGCGCGCGAGGCCGGCCTCGACGCCTCGTTCTCCGACACCGTCACGCCGCTCATCGACGCGGGGCGGGTCCGCTGGTACGTCAACTGCGGCGTCTATGCCGTACAGCCTTCGAAGGGTCTCCTCCGCGAGTGGGCGCGGGCTTTCACCGCACTCGCCTCCGATCCCGCGATCCGAGACGAGGCGGGACCGGGAGGCCTTCGCCACGTCTTCCTCCACCAGGCCGTCTTCAGCGCCGTCGTCCTCGCCCGCACGAAGCCGGCCGAGCGGTCGTGGCTCCCGAACGGGGCCGGATACCCGCTGAACCTCCACGAACGCATCCCGGCACCGTCCCGCCTCGCCCGGCTCGACGGCGCCCAGGTGGTCATCTACGAGGACCTCCTCGAGCGTCGCCCCGACTGGAAGGAGCTCCTTCCGGCGTCGGAGGGCCTCGCCGTGTTCCTGAGCCAGGCGGACGCGGCGACGGACTGGAACAGGGCTCTTCCCTTCGCCGAGGACGCGAATGACGTCGCCGAACAGGCGCACGTCGAGGCGCTCTACCGCCTCGCGCGCACCCACGCATTCCTCGGACAGCGGAAGGAGGCCCTGGACGTCCTCGAGCGCGCCTACCAGGCGGGCATCGTCGACGTCTTCGCGCTCCGCAAGGACGAGGCGTTCGCCTCCTTCAAGGACGACGAACGCTTCAAGGCCCTCTCGAAGGCGATCGGGGTCAAGCGGTACATCGCCATGCTCGAGAGGAAGGAGCGGGACTCCTTCCAGAAGCCCGACGAGGTGATGCGGGCCCTTTCCCTCCGGCCCGGTGAGCGAGTGGCCGACATCGGGGCAGGGTCGGGCTACTTCACGCTCCGCGTCGCTCGGGCGGTCGGGCCCTCGGGAGAGGTCCTCGCGATCGACATCAACCCGGACATCCTCGAGTTCCTCGACCGGCGCGTGAAGGAAGCGGGCCTCTCGAACGTGAGGTCCCTCCGAGTCGAGAAGGACGACCCGAAGCTCCCTGCTGCGGGAATCGACACGATCCTGATGGTCGACACGCTCCACTACGTCGCCGGGCGCGACGCGTACGCGAAAATGCTGCGCGCGGGACTCGCCCCCGGGGGCCGCGTCGTCGTCATCGACTACAGGCCGAAGCCGTGGGAGGAGCGGCCCTGGGGACCGCCCCCCTCGCAGAAGATGTCGCGCGAGGAGGTGGACGAGGCGATGGCGACCGCCGGCCTCGTCCCGGCGAAGGTCCACGAGTTTCTCCCGGAGCAGTTCTTCGTCGAGTACGTGGCGCGATAGCCTCGCGCGCTGTGGCGCTAACATGAGGCCGTGGAACTCGCGGGGCTTCCCGGCGCAGACCTGGTCGAGCAGGGGCTCGCCGATCTGGCGCGACTCGAGGAGACGGTTCCGTCTCTTCTCGTCTCCATCGGCTGCCCGCGACTGCGCCTCCTCGGTCTCGACGTACCCGCAGCCTTTCCGGGCGCCGAGGAGCGGCTCTACCGGCTTCTCGAGCGCGATGGGGTCGATTCCGCCCACGGCCGGTACAACGCACTCGTCCGCACGCTCGTGAGCTTCGAGCGGAGCGCGGCCCTGAGGTCCCGTGCGGCGTGATGTGGACGCCGTGCGCCTGGGCACGTTTCTGAAGGCGCTCGGCGAGTCGGCGAAAGGAGAGACGACGGTCTACCTGACCGGCGGCGCCACCGCCGTCCTCCATGGGTGGAGGCAGACCACCGTCGACGTCGACCTCAAGCTCGAGCCCGAGCGGGACGAGGTCTTCCGCGCGTTACCAGGCCTCAAGGAGAGGCTCGAGATGAACGTCGAACTCGCCGCACCGGACGGGTTCCTGCCCGAGCTCCCGGGCTGGCGGGAGCGCAGCCACTTCGTCACGCGGGAGGGGCTCGTGACCTTCCGGCACTACGACTTCTATGCCCAGGTCCTGGCGAAGGTCGAGCGCGGACACGCCCGGGACCTCGCTGACGTGAAGGCAATGCTGGAGCGCGGGCTCGTGGAGCCAACGCGCCTCAGGGAGATGTTCGCGGCTATCGAGCCAATGCTCTACCGCTTTCCTGCCGTCGACCCGCCGACGTTTCGCGCCGCCCTCGAAACGGCGCTCGCCGGACCCAACGGGGTCGCCCCGGGTGGTCTCAGGTCTTGACCTGACGACTATGAGGCGCTCGGCATCGGGCCGCGCCCCTTCCGGTCCCTTGTCGCCCGCGGTCCCGTTCCCGTCAAGCGCGCCTCGAGATCGCCCACCAGGCCGCCGAAGGCTTCGCCGCCGCGCACGACCAGGGGATCGTCCACCGTGACCTCAAGCCCGACAGAGTCTTCCTCACGAAGGACGGCCACACGAAGTTCCTCGACTTCGGCCTCGCCCGCCACGAAACCACCTTCCGGGACCCGGGCGACACCCTCTCGCCAACCGTCTCCGCCCTCACCGAGGCTCGATCCGGCGAACTGGCGCGGGAGTCCGCGGCACCCAACGAGTTTCCCTTCGCACCGTCAGAGAATGGGGTCACGGAGAATGGCTTAAGGTCTTGATCTGAGGTCGCTGCAAGGAGAGGAGAGAGCGCGATGATTCGACCAGCCCGTGCAGGGATGACAGAAATGCGTCGCCCGGTCGACCGTGCGCAGATCCCGCTCGTCACGCTTGTCGCTCTCTTGCTGATCGTCGCCAGCCCCGCCCGCGCCGCCGAGCCGCCCGGCCTCGACGCGCTCTACCCTTCGCTCGACGCGCTCTACCTCGACCTCCACCGGAACCCGGAGCTCTCCCTGCACGAGAAACGGACCGCGGCCGAGATGGCGGCACGCCTTCGCGCGGCAGGGTTCGAAGTCACGGAGCGCGTCGGCGGGACCGGCGTCGTCGGTGTCCTGAAGAACGGCCCCGGTCCGACCGTCCTGGTCCGCACCGACATGGATGCCCTGCCGATGCCGGAGAAGACGGGGCTCCCCTACGCGAGCACCGTCTCGGCGAAAGACGACGCCGGCGAGACCGTCCCCGTGATGCACGCCTGCGGCCACGACGTCCACATGACGTCCTGGGTCGGCGCGGCCACGCTCCTCGCGCGCGCCAGGACGCGGTGGAGCGGAACCCTCGTCTTCGTCGGGCAGCCCGCGGAAGAGGTGCTCCAGGGCGCCGAGCGGATGATCCGGGACGGCCTCTTCACGCGCTTCCCGAAGCCGGACTTCGTCGTGGGACTCCACGTCAGCAACCTCATCCCTTCGGGCCGCGTCGGTGTTCCCCCGGGGCCGGCGTCCGCCGCCTCGAACGCCGTCGACATCACCTTCTACGGGCGCGGCGGCCACGGGGCCGCGCCGCAGCGGACCATCGACCCCGTCCTGATCGCCGCCCGTGCCGTGGTGACCCTGCAGGGCATCGTGTCGCGGGAGGTCAACCCGTTCGACGCCGCCGTCGTCACCGTCGGCACGCTCCACGCGGGGACCAAGCGGAACATCATCCCGGACGAGGCGAAGCTCGAGCTGACCGTCCGCTCCTACAGGCCCGAGGTGCAGAAGCAGCTCCTCGCGGCGATCGAGCGGATCGCGAAGGCCGAAGCGGCGGCTGCCGGCGCGACACGCCCGCCGGAGATCGTCGTCGATCCCCGAGAGGCGTCCGAGGTCGTCGTCAACGACCCGGCCCTCGCAGCTCGCCTCTCGTCGGCGCTCCGTCGCGGGCTCGGCGACGCGAACGTCGTCCCGCACGAGCCCACGAGCTCTTCCGAAGACTTCGGCGTCTACGGTCGGGTCGCCGGCGTCCCCTCCGTCCAGCTTCGCGTCGGTGCGATCGCACCGGGCGAGCTCGCCACGGCGGCGAAAGAGGGCCGCTTCGTCCCCGGACCCCACAATTCCCAGTTCGCGCCCGATCGCGAGCCGACGATCCGCACCGGCGTCTCGGCCCTCACGCTCTCCGTACTCGAGCTCCTCGGCAATGGGGTCAGGTCTTGATTTTCTATTCTACGGACGGCGGCGGAACGTAGCCCCCCGAGACCTCCGCGACGAGCTTCGCGACGTGGATCGAGGTGCGGTCTTCGAGGTACGGGCCGACGACCTGGATTCCGGCGGGGAGCCCGTCCCTCGTGAAGCCGACGGGCGCGGACGTCCCGGGCAGCGACGAGAGCCCGGCGAGCGCGGGCCAGCCGAGCAGGGTCCCGAGGTAGGGCTCCGGAATGCCGTTCACGGCGAGCATCCGCTTCGCGAAGTCGGGGCTCTGGTCGTGCGGGAAGGCGGGCGTCGGGAAGACCGGGCAGAGAAGGGCGTCGTAGCGGGTGAAGAACCTCGTCCAGAGGGCGCGGACCTGCTCGCGCGCCTCCCGGGCGATCTCGAACTCGCGGTGCGTCTGGACGGTGTCGCGCGTCAGGCGTGCGCGGAAGGAGTCGTCGTCGGGGGCGAGGCCCGCAGCGCGGGCCCTCAGCTTCTCGAACTGCCCCTCGGGGAGGCCCGACGCCATGCTCCCGTACATGACGCGCATGAAGAGGCGCGCGTTCTCCGCGAGGGCGATTCCGGGGCGGGCCTCGGTGTCGACCTCGGCGCCGGCGGCGCGCAACTCGCCCACGACGGCCTCGAGCCGCTCGCGCAGGGCGGCGTCGACGGGAGCCGCGGGATCGTCGAGCCACGCTGCGAGACGATAGTCGGAAAGGCCGCGGCGGCGCGGAGGCGGGAGCTTCAGGTGCCAGCCGACGGCGTCCTTCTCGTCCGCTCGCGCAACGACCCGGAGCGCGAGGTCGAGGTCTTCGGCGGATCGGGCGATCGGCCCGGCGGTCTCGAGGTCGGGCGCCGCGAGCGTGCCGGGAGGACCCGGGATGTGCCCGCGCGTCGGGACGATCCCGTAGCTCGGCCGGTGGCCGAAGACGCCGCAGAACGCCGCGGGAATCCGGATGGAGCCGCCGAGATCGCTCCCCAGCTCGAGCGCCGAGAGCCCGGCGCTCATCGCCACCGCCGAGCCGCCGGAGGAGCCGCCAGAGGTGCGCAACGGGTCCCACGGGTTGTTCGTCGTGCCGAAGGCCGTGTTGTACGTCTGGATGTCCATCGCGAGCGTCGAGAGGTTCGTCTTGCCGAAGACGATCGCCCCCGCCGCCTTCAGCCGTGCGACGGCCTTCGCGTCGCGCTCCGGAACGAAGGTCTCGAGACCCGGCGCGCCTCCTGACGTCGTCTTCAGGCCCGCCGTTTCGAACGAGTCCTTCACGGTGACGGGAAGCCCGTGAAGAGCGCCGCGCAGGTCCCCGGCGGCGCGCTCGGCATCACAGCGGCGGGCATCCTCGAGAGCGCGGTCGGAATCGAGAGTGACGACGGCGTTGACGATCGGGGCGAGCCGCTCGATTCGCGACAGGAAGAGCCGGAGCAGCTCCTCGCTGCTCGTTTCCCTTCTCTCGAGGGCGGTCAGGAGCGCGGTGGCGGAGCGGAAAGCGAGGTCGGTCATTTCCGTCGAGCGGCCCGAGCGAGCCGCGACGGGTTCCCGTCCGGCCCGCCTCGTCCTTCAGCCCTTCTTCCGAGCCTCTTCGTGGAGCCAGGCGTTCGGCGCACCCGAAACGTCGTTCCACTTCGTCATCACGGCCTTCGACTTCTTCTCCATGAGCGCCGCGTGCCGGTCGTCGTCGACGAACGCCACGATGCGGCAGATGCACGACTCGCCGTCGACGAGGCGCCACGGGAAGGCGCCGATGACGGCGCGCTGGTTGAGGAGGAGGTCGATGTCCCCTCCCATGCACTCGGCGTGGATGATCCCGTGGTTGAAGAGCTCGAGGTGCATGAGCTGGTACTTGCCGTCGTCGTAGAACTCGTCGAGCGGCATCCCGTACTTCGCGCGGAAGTGGGCGTCGGCCTCCTTCGCCTGCCGCGGCATCCAGGTCCGGATGATCGTGTTCATCGGGTGGTCCGCGCTGCCGCAGTCGACGCCGAGCCAGCGGAGCTTCCTCTTCTTGCACCACTCGGCGAACTCCCGGTCGGGCCCGGGGTGCTTGACCATGTAGCGGATCTCGTCCGCCTCCGGCTGGTCCCACCCGTAGTGGTGGTATCCCGTGTGGATGATGAGGATGTCGCCGTCCTTCACCTCGACGCGATCCTCGACCATCTTCGAGGTGTAGACGTCGTAGTCGCCGACGGCGTCGGAGAGGTCGACGATCGCCCCCTCGTGCATCAGGAAGTCGAGCTGGAGGGCCGCCATGTCCTTGCCGGGCGAGTAGAAGTGGATCTCGCCGTCCATGTGCGTCCCGAGGTGGTTGCTGTGCGTCAGGATCTGCCCGTTCGCGCCGTTCGGCGCGAGCCGCTTGAAGTACTTCATCTGGAGCGGCTCGTAGGTGGGCCAGGCCGGGGTGCCGATGCCGAGGGGGATCGAGAGCTCGATCGGACGCATGTACGACTCCTTCGTCTCTTGTGTCTCTGGGCGTCTTCAGGCGCGCGGCGGCGGAGCCGCAGCGCGGACGTGTTCGGCAAGTGCCTCGAGGGCGGCGTGGAACGCCTCCCAGGGCGGGTTGACGAGGCCGGCCCCCACCTGCCCCACGCCGGGGTCCCTGTGGGCGATGCCGGTGTTGATCTGGGGGAGGAGGTTCCTCTCCTCCACGAGACGCAGGTCGATGCCTGTCGGTGTGCCGGCGAAGCCGAGGGCCGGGATCGCGAACCCGGAGTTCGCGCCGAGGGTGATGCGGCGCATCGCGCGGGTGGCCGCGAGGGCATCCTCGGCGCTGCCTCCGACGAACTGGACGATCGCCGGAGCGGCCCCCATCGCGAAGCCGCCGAAGCCGGCCGTCTCCGTGATGGCGCTGTCGCCGATGTCGGGGTTCGCGTCCGCTTCCGTGAACCCTGGGAAGTAGAGGCCGCGCACCTGCAGCGCCGGCCCGGTGAACCAGCGCCCCGGCATCGACGCGACCTGGATGCCGAAGTCGGTCCCGTTCCGGGCCATCACGGTGACGAGCGAGGAGAGCGACTCGCCTTCCGCAGCCTTGAGCATGCACTTGCCCATCGGCATCGAGAGGTTGAGGTAGAAGTGGTCGTTGCCGTTGACGAACTCGAGGACGCGTGCGGCCCTCTCGCGGTCCTCGGTGGCCCTGACGATCGCCGGAGCCAGCTCGCGGAAGAGGAGCGACGTGCCGGCGCGGTTGCGGTTGTGCCCTTCGTCGCCCATCTGGAGCGCCTGGGCCATCAGGTGCTTGAGGTCGATCGGTCCGCGGAGCGCGAGGGCGGCGGACAGGACCGGGGCCAGGGTGTCGCGCATGAACTCGAGGCGCGCCAGGACCTCTTCCGAGAACGCGCCGTAGCGAAGGACCTTCCCGAGCCCCTCGTTCAGCGTGCAGAACGTCCGCGTTCCGGCTCTCTCGCCGCCGCGGTCCTCCACGATGAAGACCGGCATCGACGGCGTGACGAGGCCCGCCATCGGGCCGACGGCGTCGTGGTGGTGGCACGGGTCGAAGCGGACCGCGCCGGAGGCGGCGAGGGTCGTCGCCTCCTCCACGCTCTTCGCGCGCCCCTCGTGCAGGAGGCCGCCGATCACGGCCCCGCGCATCGGGCCGCACATCCGCTCCCACGTCACCGGCGGGCCGGCGTGGAGGAAGAGGTCCTCGGCCATTCCGGGGATGACGTCGCGCGCGATGCCGATGCCGACGAGATGCGGACGGCTCGCGAGGAGACGCGCGAGGGCTCGGGCGTTCGCAGCGTCGATCTCCGGGGCCATCGGGCCGGAGAGGACCTCGGAGAGAAGCGTCATCCGCCGCGGGTCACCGCCTGAAGGAGGCTCGAAGTCGACGAGCGTCACCGTCGCTCCGGTGGACCGTGGGGCTTCGGCGACGGCATCGATTCCGGCGTGGACGACCTCGAGCCGTCCGTCGAGAAGGACGGATGTGCTCGCGTTCAGGGTGTTCGTGCTCACAGTGCTCGTGCTCACCGCGCCACCTCCTCGCGGACGCGGGGGAGGAGCGCCGCGGCCTCCGCGGCCGCGAGCGCCGCCGACGACGCGACGTGGATCCCGGCGCGGCGGAGGAGATCCTCCTGCCGGGCGGTCCCCTGCGGGTCGCGCCGCGAGCCGCAGACGGAGACGACGACGGCGAGGGGTCGCCCTCCGCGCGCCGCGCGGGCAGCGACGACGCAGCTGACGAGCTCGGGCGCCGGGTCCGGGTGCGCGCCGTCGCCGAGGACGAGGTCGAGGAGGAGGACGCGGACCGAGAGGTCGGCGCCGGCCGCGCGGATCAGCTCGCAGCGGACGGTCTGGTCGACCATCGGGTGGGGACGGCCGACGGTGTAGGCGTCGTCCCCGGTGTCGACGATCAGGTTCCCGGGAGGGAGCGGCGCGTGGCCGGACAGCTTCTCCGCGGGAACGACGGTCTCGAGGCCGCTCGCCGCGAGGACGCAGCGTGCCTCCGCTGCGAGCGAGCCGCCACCAAAGAGGCCGACGAGCCGGACTTGCCCGGAGGACTGGCCCGGACCGGGCCCCTCCTCCGGCTCCACCGACGCCGCCACCTCGGGCGATGGCCGGGCACCCACCCACTTCGCTGCCGACTCCGCCGCCTCGTCGAGGGAGCCGGCGTACACGACCCCGTCCACGGCGCCCCGTGCCGGCTCGCCGAGGTATCGGACCGTGACCGGCTTGCCGAGCTTCGCGAGGACGACGTGAAGGCGCCTCGCCACGCTCTCGGCCGGGTGCTTGGCGACGAGGAGGACGCACCTCGTCTCCGGGTCGCGCGCGAGGAGCGCCAGTCCCGCCTCCGTCATCATTCCGTCCACCGCTTCCGAGAGGTCGCGGCTGCCGGTGCCGATGGCGTGCGAGATGCCGACTCCCTTCCGGTCGAGGAGGCACGAGAGCTCCTGGATGCCGGTGCCGGAGGCTCCGACGATCCCCACCGGACCTCGCTCGACGCGGTTCGCGAAACCGAGGCCGACGCCGGAGAGGATCGCGGTTCCGCAGTCGGGGCCCATCACGAGGAGACCGCGATCCGAGGCCCGGCGCTTGAGCGCGACCTCGTCGGCAATCGAGACGTTGTCGGAGAAGAGAAAGACGCTCCGCCCCGCGTCGAGCGCCCGATGCGCGACGAAGGCAGCATAGAGGCCCGGGACCGCGACCGACACGAGGTTTGCGTCCGGGTGAGCCTCGAGCGCCTCGGCGACCGTTCGGGGGCGACCTCCCCCCGCCGCGACGCCGCCCGAAGCAACGCTCGCGCCCCTGCCCGCGAGGAGCCCGTCGAGCGCGGCCTGTACGGTGTCGAGCGCCTCGGGGGACTGGGCCCTGAGCGCGACGATCATGTCGAGCGGTGTCGCACCTGCCAGCTCCGCCTTCGGGAAACCCGCGTCCGCGAGCAGGCGGCGATTCGTCTCGGTCCCCATCATCGCCACGGCCTCGGTCACGCCCGGTACGGCGGCCAGCTCCCGGCTCACCTGCATGAGGCGGGCGGAGTCCTGGTAGCAGCCGGGGCGGACGAGGACGAGCGTGCTCATCGCTTCACCTCGCCGTCGATGACGCCGTAGACGAGCGAGATCGCCCCCGCGAGGAGGTCCGCTCCCGAATGGGCCCCGGTGGCGGCGAGGTGCACCGTCAGGGTCCGGAGCGATTCCGGGTCGGCGTGAGGGTTCCCGAGCATCTCGACCGCCGACGCGAGGACCGACGGGAAGCGTCCCTTCGATGCGTTCTGGAGGAGACGGTGCGCCACCGGGGTGGTCTCCCCCGCGGGGAGGCCGGCCAGCGAGGTGGTGAAAGCCACCGCCGCGCGCGCCTCGACGAGCCCTCCCCCGACGAGACGCTGCGACATGGCCGCGAGGCCGACGAGGAGATCGTCCCCGGTCGGGGTGAGCCCCGGGCCGAGGCCGGTGAGCGCCGCGGCGTCGGGTCGGTAGGCGACGACGCGCACGTCCCCTGCGAGGAGCGTCCTGACGATCGACCCGACTCGGACGTGCGCCCACCTCACGACCATCTCCTCCACCGACCCCGGTTCCCCGCCCTGTCCCGAGAGGAGAGCGCGCGTGCGGGCGGGAAGGAAGATGCACGCGAGATCGAGGACGAGCGACGCGCGGGAGACCGGCCCCGGAAGCGGGTCGAGCTCGCGACACGGAAGCGGCGTCCGTACGCGCGCCGGGGTCATCGCCTCGTCCAGGACGTTCGTGATCTCGGCTGTCCTCACGCCGTCACGCCCACCGGGGCCGCCGCCTCGGCGGCCACCTCGCTCGCTTTCCTCTCCTTCTCGCGAAGCGCCCTCCAGACCTTCTCCGCGGTGATCGGCATCTCGGAGATCCGGATGCCGCACGCGTCGTAGAGGGCGTTGGCGATGGCGGCCGGCGTCGGGATCATCGTGTGCTCGCCGATGCCGCGGGCCCCCATCGGGCCGTCCTTCTGCGGCGTCTCGACGAAGTCGACCGACATCACCGCAGGCACGTCCTCGGTGGACGGGATCTTGTAGTCCATGAGGGAGGCGTTCAGCGCGCGTCCCGTCTTCGTGTCGAGGACGAGCTCCTCCATCGTCCCGGTGCCGAGCCCCTGGACGATGCCGCCGTACGTCTGCCCCTTGATCAGTCCGGGGTTCACGACGCGGCCGACGTCGTAGCAGGCCGCGATCTTCTCCACCGTCACCTGCCCCGTTTCGGGGTCGACCGAGATCTCCACCGCCTGCGCCCCGAACGTCCACTTCGCCACCGGCTTGGCACTCTGGCTCGTCTGCGGGTCCAGGAAGAGGAGCCCCTGGGGGAGGTACGACGTGGCCGCGGCGACCGGGCCTCCGATGGCGTGGCCGTCGGGGAACTGGTAGCCCATGACGAGACGCGCGAGCGGAAGCGACCGCTCCGTCGCCTCGTGGACGACGGCGCCGCCGCGGAGAACCAGCTCCGAGGCCGGCACTCCGAGCGCCTCTCCCGCCGTGTCGCAGAGCTTCCGACGAATCTCTTCGGCCCCGCGAAGGACGGCATTCCCCGTCGCCCAGGTCTGGCGCGAGGCGACCGTCTGCCAGTCGTACGGCGAGAGATCCGTGTCGGGGCAGCCCCTCACCCGGACCGTCTCGACCGGGATGTCGAGCGCCTCGGCCGCGAACTGCGCGACGACCGTCATCAGCCCCTGCCCGTAGTCGATCCCCGCGATGAGGATCTCGAGCGTGGCGTCCTCGGCGAACTTCATCACGACCGACGACGCGGCGTCGTTCGGCATGGCAGGCGCCTTCACGGCACAGGCGATGCCCTTTCCGCGGAATGGCGTCTTCGCGCGGCCGGGATCCATCCCGATCTCGTCCGCGACCCTGCGGATGCAGAGGTCGACGCGTCCGGCGTGCTCGTCGAGGACCTGCCCCGTGACCGTCGCCTTCCCCGCGCCGAGCGCGTTGAGGAGCCGGAACGCGACCGGGTCCATCCCGATCTCCAGGGCCACCTTGTCCATCTGCTGCTCGAGCGCCCAGTGGATCTCCTGCATCCCGAAGCCGCGGTAGGCGCTGCCGACCGGGCGGTTCGTGTAGACGCCGATGCTGTCGCCCTCGACGTTGGGGAACTCGTACGCCCCGCCGCACGTGTAGCCCGCCGCGCGGACGATGTTGACGCCGTAGCCGCCGTAGCCGCCGCAGTTCCAGAGGTAGTGCATCTTCTGGGCCTGCACCTTGCCGCTCCGGTCGACGCCCGTGACGAGGGTCGCCGTCAGCCCCTGCCGCACGACCGTCGCGAAGAACTCCTCGTGCCGGTCGACCATGAGCCGGACCCAGCGCCCTCGGCAGCGCATGGCGAGCGCGACGGCGATCGGCTCGAGGTTGAT
>CALBDV010000439.1 GCA_937927565.1 uncultured Holophagales bacterium | reverse complement strand
CTTCAGCCCGTCGATCCGCTTGCCGAAGCGGAGCCACGCCTCGCGGACCCTCACCTCGTCCGCCGTCGACGTCGGGTTGCGGTTGTAGAGGTCGATGAAGTGGATCTCGACCTTCGCCTTCAGCCCCTCGGTCAGGTCTCCCTCGCCGATCAGGTTGACCGTCGAGACCTCGAACGAGCCGCCCGGGTCGACGGTGGCCTCGAAGACGTCGACGCCCTGCATCTCGCCGACTTTCACGTAGTAGTTCGCCGAGTCGCGAAAGTGGAGCTTGACCTCGCCCTTCAACCGGAACCGACCGTCCCCGGTCGAGAGCCCGCCCCCCTCCTGCGCAGGTGCCGGGAGAGACGTGGTCGCGAAAAGCGCGAGAACGATAAACAGCGACGTGCGGCGGGCTCGAGCGCGCATGGGAGGCCTCCTTCCGGCGGGTGCGCGAATCCTAGCAGGGGCACCGCACGGGACGGCAACTCCCCGGCGCCCTGCCGCCTTCCACGGCACCTTTCGGCCGCCGCCCGCTACGGCAGCTCGACGACCGTCCTTCCCCCTTCCGTAACCGTGAAGCCCTTTGGCGCGACGCCCTCGACCGCAAGGGTGTAGCTGCCGGGGGCGAGGTTCTCGAGGAGCTCGGTGCCGGCCTTCGGAAGCGCGACGCGCCCCTCCGCCCCTCCCCACGAGCGGTATGGGTGCGGCTGGCCGAGGGCGTTCAGGAGCTTCGCCTCCCCCTTTGCCCGCGACGCCTCGCCCGGGAGGATCTCGACGCTCCCTCCCGGCGTCAGCGCCACCGGGAGCGGGGCGCCCGGGACGACGACCCCGTCGAGGACCTGCGTCGCGTAGCCGTTCGAGCCGAGGACGAGGCTGTACCGGCCGGGACGGAGCGATGAGATCTCTCCTTTCCCGTCGCCGTCGAGCGAGAGCCAGGAGGAGGTGACGGTCGCACCCGTCCCGTCCTTGACCCTGACGTTCGCCGAGCGGAGGGGAATCTGGTAGATCCCGTCGACCACCTTCAGCGCGAGTCCCTCGCCGCGGGTCATCTCGATCGTCCCGGCATCTCCACCCGCCTCGGTTGCCGGGGCGCTGTCGCGCGCCTCCTGGTAGCTCGATCTCCGAAGCGTCAGGGTGTACGCCCCCGGCTCCAGGTCTTCCATGGAGAACCGGCCGTTCGAGTCGGTCGTCGCGTAGCCCGTCCGGCCCGCGGCGCTGCCGTCGAGGGCCGCCGTGACACGCGCGTCGGCGAGCGGTTGCTTCGTCGCACCGTCGACGACGTAGCCGAAGAGGCTCGCCATCGGGAGGTCGAAGTCGGCCGAGGCCTCCCCGTCGATCCGGACCTCCTTCGAGACACCCCGGCCACCGCCGCTGCCGGGCTGGACGCTCACGTTGTAGTCGCCCGGTTCGAGACCCTCGACACGGTAGGCGCCGCTCTCGTCGGTCCGGCCGGTGCCCCCGGTCCCCGCGTTTCGGCCCCCGACCAGGACCCGGGCCTGGACGACAGGCTGCCCGCCGCGAGAAACGCGCCCCGAGAGAGCGCCGCTCCCCTCGAAGACGACTTCGGATTCGGCTTCCTTCTGCCCTTCTGCGATCGTCACGCTCCCGTTCGCCGAGCGCGTCGACCCGGAGAGGAAGTCTCCGGCCGTCGCCCGGAGCGCAATCGTCCCGGCGGGTGCCCCCGTCAGCTCGAACCGCCCGTCAGCGGCCGTGCGCGCCGAGGCCCAGTACTCCTTCGGGCCGCTCGCGCTGACGTTGACCCCGGCGCGGAACGCGTCGGGAAGGCCCGACACGACGCCCCGGATCGTTGCGCCGCCGGCGAGGACGAGGGTGACGTCTTCCTTCGACTCGCTGCCGGCGAGGACCGCCTCGACCGGCTCCGTCGACTGACCTGGCACGCTCGCGCTGAGCGTGTAGCGCCCGGGCGAGAGATGGTCGAAGCGGAAGCGCCCCGACGCGTCCGTCGCCGTCGACTCGCCGCCGCCGAAGCCGCGGCCCGGCGCCCCCGCGCCTCCCAGGGAGACTTCGGCGCCCGGCATCGGCTGCCGCGTCTCGGAGAGGACGACGCCCCCGAGGGAGCCTCCGCGCGTAAGGGCGACCTCGACGCTGCTCCCGCCTTCCTTCAGGTCGGCATTCTCCGTGCGGTCCGTGTAGTCGGCGTGCTGGACGGAGACGGTCACCTTGCCGGGGGCGAGCCCCTCGACCTCGAACCGGCCGTCGACGTCGGTGACGATGTCGCTCCCCGGTCCGAATGCCCCGCCCGCAGGCGCGCCCGTTTCGCTCCGAACGCCGACCCGCGCTTCGGGCACCCCTCTCCCCGTTCGAGCATCGGTGACGCGCCCCTTCAGCGTGCTCCCCGGGGGCACGCGGATCTCGACGCCGTCGGTCGTCGTCGCTTCCTCGACGACGACGCCGGCGGCGCGGCCGACCTGATACCCCTTCGCCGTGACGACGACCTGCCATTTCCCCGCAGGGACGTCCTCGAGCGCGAACCGGCCGTCGGGGGCCTCGACGGGGACCGCCTCGCCCTCGCCTCCGGACCACGCCCCTGAGCGCCGGCCGAACCGCATGACGCCGCCGAACCCGCCGCGCTCGGCCTGGTAGGAGACCTCGAACGAGGTCAGCGGCTGCCCCGTCTTCCCGTCGACGGCGGAGCCCTCGATGCGCCCCGTTCCCTCGACGACGAACTCGACACCCGCCGAGGGTGCGGCAATCCCTTTCTTCGATGGCCCCTGGCCGAAGCCGCCTCCCGTGCGAAAGAGCTGCAGGTCGTACATCTCGCCCGCCTTCAGGCCGTCGAGAAGGAACGCCCCGTCTGGCCCGGTCGGCATCCGGACGGGGTCGAGGCCGACGCCCCCCGTCGCCGGCTTCCCGGAAGGGCGGGCGATCGCGATGTAACCCTCGGCCCCTCCGCCCGTCTTCCGGAGGACGACGCCCGAGATCGCCGCCCCCGGCGCGAGGACGACGTCGACCGGGTCGGGGCGGACGTCGCGCGCGAGCTTCAGCGGGTCGACGGTCTCCGTCGCCCATCCCGGCGCCTTCGCCGTCAACGCGAAGTCGCCCGCCGGCACTCCCTTCAGCTCGAAGCGTCCGTCGGGTCCGCTCTTCGCCGGCACGATCTCCGAGACACCGCCGAAGCTCATCTGCATCCTTCGTCCTCCGCTGGAGGAGCGGACGACGCGCGACTGCGAGAGCGCCACCTCGACGCCGGCAATCGGGCTGCCCTCGAGGTCCTTCACGCTCCCCGTCACGACGAGACCGCGGCGGAGCGTGACGACCGCTCCGGTCCGCGCCCCTCCCGCGACGAGGGAGACCCCTCCGAGCGTCCCCTTCTCGTAGTCGGGGTGCTGGACGGTGAGCCGCTGGTTCTCGCCGGGCGGCAGGCGCGACGCCGAGAACGTCCCGTCGGCGCGGGAGCGGATCTTCGCTGCCGGGTCGCCGCCCATCGCCCGCATCACCATGCCGAACGGACTGACGTCGCCGTCAGAGACGAGGACCTTCGCCTCCGCCACAGGGCGACGCTCTTCGTCGACGACCCGCCCCGAGAGCGACGCGCCGCGCGTGAGCGGGACGTCGAGGACCTTCGTCGCCCCTTTCTCGAGCCGGACGTCTGCGCGCGTCCACCGGACGTGACGCGCCTCGTCCGCACGGACGTGGATCTCGCCGGGGCGCAGGCCCCTGATCCGGTAGCGCCCATCGGCACCCGAGCGCGCGACGAGAGGCTCCTCGACGACGGTCAACGAGAGCTTCACGCGGGGAACGGGTTTCAGCGTCGCAACGTCGAGCGTCCGGCCCTCGAGGACCGTCGGCGGCCCGAGCGCGAGCGCGACCGGCCTCGCGCCCGGCCCGGGCGTCACGCCGGGAGCTTCAGCGAAGCCGTCGTCCCCGGCGTCGACGACGACGCTCCCGCGGCGGAGGGGGAGGTCCACGAGGCGGAACGCGCCGTCGGCACCCGTCTCGATCCAGCGGGTCTCGAGCCCGGTCGCCTCGTACCTCACGAGGACGCCCGCGGCGGGCTTTCCGTCCCGCTTCTTCACGCTCCCCACGAGGGACGCCCCTGCCGCGAGGGCGATCGCTTTCGGCTGCGCGCCCCCCTTCACCGCGGCGACTTGTGTCGTCGCGAAACCGGCCGCCTCGAAGACGAGCTCGTTCCGCTCGGGGGCGGCCGTCTCGAACCGGAACGTCCCGTCCGAACCCGTGGTCGCCTCATCCGGGACCGGCGCCAGGCCGAACGAGGCGTCGAACCGGCCCCGCGCGCGGAGCGTGACGCGCGCCCCGGCGACGGGCGCCCCGCCTGGCCCGACCACGCGCCCTGCGAGCGGCTCGGCCTTCCGGAGCGGCAGCTCGCCGAGGTCCTCCGACTCGGACGCGTCGTGGATTCCCTGGAGCTCCGCCGCGACGGCGCCCATCGCGGCGATCCGGACCCGGAAGAGGACCTCCTTCCCGGGCACGGCGGGAACCGCGAGTGCAAACCTCCCGGCCGGGTCCGCCGTCGCCGAAGCGAGCGCCTTCGGCTCGGGCTCGGACCGTACCTGACGGCGCGCCCTCTCCAGCGGCTCCTCGAACGGGATCGCCGAGACGATCGCGGCGGCGGCCGGCTTCCCGTCGATCACCACGGTGCCGCTCAGAGTCCCCGCGGAGGCGTGCGAAGCAGGGAGGGCGAAAAGGGCCCCGAGAAGGACGACGGCGAAACGGGTTCGAGTCAACGGGGACCTCCGTGGTCTTCGAGCGGCGGCACGCCGCGGGCGTTTCCTGGGACGCGTGGGACGGGGCGTCAGTTTACGGAGGCGGGCGTCGGCGGTCACGGGACCCGCTGCTCACGGGTGCCCGGCACGCCGCGGCCCTCCGGTCCTACAATCCTCGGTCTACACCCCGGAGGGAACGCCATGAGCCAGCCCATCGTGGTCCGGAAGTACGAGAACCGCCGCCTTTACGACACGTCGTCGAGCCGATACGTCAACCTGCCCGAGATCGCCCAGCTGGTCCGCGAGGGGGCGGAGGTGCAGGTCGTCGACGCGAAATCGGGCGAGGACATCACCCGGGTGATCCTCACCCAGATCATTCACGAGGACGCCCGCAACAGGAAAGGCGAGCTGCCGCTCCCGTTCCTCCGCGAGCTGATCGTCACGTCCGACCGGGCCTTCCGCGATTTCCTCTCCTGGTACGCCGACGCAGCGCTCTCGGCGCAGCGCGGGGCGAAGGAGGTCTTCACGCCGCTGGCGCATGCTCTTCCGTTCCTCGAACGGACCCTGGAGACCCTCAGGCAGAAGGCGGTGCCGTCAGCCGCGGGCAAACCCGAGGGGCCGCCAAAGGCGGAGGACATCGAGAGCCTTAAGGCACGGATCGCCGAGCTGGAGACCCAGCTCGCCGGGCGGCGGGCACCGCGCCGCAAGACGCCGAAGGCGGAAGCCGCTTCTCGGCGGACCGCGCGCCGGCCGTCCCGCTGAGAGCGTGCGCGGCGGACCTGCCTGCTACGCGACGATCCGCGTCAGCGCGGCGTAGAGGTCCGAAGCGCTCGCGGGCCTCCGGTCGGGGCGCTTGGCCAGGCAGGCGAGAATCAGCCTCTCGAGGTAGTCGGGGAGGTCCGGGCGCAACGACGTCGGCCGCGGCGGCTCGGCGGAGACGTGCTTGTGCATCACCTCCGCCGCCTCCTTGCCGAGGAAGGGGCGCTGCCCGGTGAAGAGCTCGAACAGGACGACGCCGACGGTGTAGAGGTCGCTCCGGGCGTCCAGGTCGCGCCCCAGCGCCTGCTCCGGGCTCATGTAGTGGGGCGTCCCCACAGTCTGCCCGTCGAGCGAAGGGTGGTCGGACCCGTCGGCCGTCCTCGCGATGCCGAAATCCATCACCTTCACGACGCCGTTCGGCAGCACCATGATGTTCTGCGGCTTGATGTCGCGATGGATGATTCCCGCCTCGTGAATGGCGGTGAGCCCGCGACAGAGCTGCTTGGCGATCTGCAGGCCGGGGGCGAGGGCCACCGCGCCGCGCCGGTCGAGGAGCTCGCGCAGCGTCGTGCCCGGAACGTATTCCATCGTCAGGAAGCGAAGGCCGACGGCTTCTCCGAGATCGTGCGTCCTCACGACGTTCGGGTGGGTGATCTTCCGCGCGAGGCGAATCTCCTGCTTCAGCGTCTGCACCGCCTGCGTCCCCTCGGCGAAGGCTTCGGGGGTCAGCACCTTCAGCGCGACTTCCTCGTCCAGCTCGCGGTCGAGAACCTGGTAGACAGAGCCCATGCCTCCCCGGCCGAGGACCGAGAGGACGTCGTACCTCCCCGCGAAGGTCGTTCCGAGGCGCGGTCCGAGCGCAGCCGAGCGGACGGCCTCGGCCGTCACGGTCGTGGCGGAGGTTGCCGAAGTCGGCGCGACGCCACGCGTGGCGTCGGCAGGTCTGCGGCGCAGCTCGGCGAGGAGCTCCTCGAGCTGTCGCTTCTCGCGCAGCTCGCCGACGAGCGCCTCGAAGGCGCGCGCGAGCAGGCCCACCTCGCCGCTCCCGCCCGACGGGAGCTTCACGTCGAGGTTGCCGTCCCGGACGGCGATGGCTCCTGCGGCCAGCTGCTGGAGCGGCCGGGCGATCCGCCCGCCGAGGAGGAAGCTGACGGGAATCGAGACGAGCAGGACGCCGAGTCCGACGAAGAGAAGGGTCTCGCGGATCTTCCGGAACGCGGCCGTCTCCTCCTCGCGCGAACGCGAGACGACGACCGCGCCGAGCGCCTCCCCCGACGCCGAGAGGAGCGGGATCGCCTTCACCACCCGCCGCTCGCCGGTCACGACGAGATCGAGCGGGCCGACCTCCGTCGCCTCCCGGAAGAGCTTCGAGAGCGCTGCCGAGTCGCCCATCAGGGCGGGGACGAGCATGTCTCCCCCGAAATGGTCGGTGGCTGCGCCGATCTCGAGCCGGGGCGGCTGCCCCTGCCTGGCCGTGTCGGCGACGAACGCCACCTGGCCGCCGGTCAGGTCGCGCAGCTCCCGCGCTCGACCCTCGTCGAGGGGAATCGCCGCCGCGACGACACCCACGAGCCGCGCCTCCCCCTTCTCGGGATCGCCCGCCACGACCGGTGCCGCGGCGACGACGGCGAGAGTCTTCCCCTCCCGGATCGTCGCAGTCGATTCCTTCCACGAATCGAGCGGCTCGGCGACCCACGCGACCTCCCGGAAGGAACGCCGTTCCTCTTCGACCGGGGGACGGTCGCTTCGCGCGACGAGAACGCCCGTCCGATCGAAGAAGAAGAACGTCCGCGCGTTCAGGATCTGCGCCTTGTCCTTGGCCGTGTCCCAGAGGGTCCCCACGGGCGAATCGAAGATCGCCTTCATCCCCGGCTCCTCGGCCACCGACCGCAGCGTCGCCTTCAGCTGCGACTCGAGACCCGTCCGGTAGACGGCGACGTCGCCCGGGATCGTCCGAAGCGCCGTCCGGATGCTCTCCTCGGCGATCTGGTTCGCGCGCCACGTCGCGATCGCCACCGCGAGCCCGAGCGTGACGACGACGAGGAGCGCGGCCGAAAGGAAGTACTGCGTCTTCAGCCGCAGCCCCTTCGCGGCCAGGGGCGCCCCCCCGAGACCGGATCCGATGGGACTGGAGGTGTCGCCGCGAGGGGCGACGACGGTGGGGGCCGATTCGGAAGCGGAGCTTTCAGTACCTGTTCTCATCGTCGTCCGGCGGGGGGTAGTTCTTCCCGTGCTTGTTCTTGTGGGGCTGTTCTCTCCAGTTCGACGCGTCGAAGGGGACGGTGATCTCGACCGTTCCTCCCGGCGGGACGACGACGGTCCCGCTCCACTCGCCCCCCCGCTCCTCCCAGACCTTCAGGGTCCGTCGTCCGGCCGGAACGCCGGAGATGAGGGCGAGGCCGTCCTTTCCGGTCTGGGCGTAGAGGTTCCCGTCGAGGACGACGACGTAGGCCGCCATCTGGGGATGGATGTTGCAGTAGACGCGGACGACCCCGGGCTTCTCGAAGCTCGTCGTTCGCGCGGCCCCGTTGCGGTAGAGGCCGAGATCGAACGGCGACGCCTCCGAAAGGCTGAAGACGTTGTGGAAGATCCTGTCGTAGTTCGGGAAGGTGACGGCCGAACCTTGCGGAACGGCCAGGACCCGCGGCTCGAATCGCTTGTCGCGCGAGGCCATCCGCGGGGGCGCTGCCGGGGTCGGTCCGCGCAGGCCGGGAAACCAGGCGACGGCGTCGGCGGCCGGAAGAGCCTTCCCGTCGGCTCCGGTCACGATGACCTTCACCCGCACCTCGCCCGGCGGAACGGGTGTCGGTGTCGGGCGCGGCGTCGACGTGGCCACCGGGAGCGGCGACGCGGACGGCAGCGGGCTCGCCGTCGGCCGGATGGGCGTCGGCGAGCTTCGACCGTACTGCCCGGCGGCGGTCCGAGGGTGGAGCATCCACAGCGCCACGAGGAGGAGGCACAGTTTCGAGAGCATCTGGGGCGGGGCGATTCTATGCCGAGAGCGACGCCATCTCAGACCGGAGCCGGCGGACGACCCGGACGACCTCCGCCGCTGCGAAGTCGACCTCGACCACCGTCGTGAAGCGGCCCAGGCCGAACCGGATCGTCGCCTTCGCAAGTGCGTCCGGGACGCCGAGCGCTCGCAGGACATGGCTCGGTTCGGCAGACTCCGTCGTACAGGCCGACCCGGAGGAGACCGCGACGTCGCGCAGCGAGGCGATGAGGCGCTCCCCGTCGACGCCGGCGAAGGAGAGACTGAGGTTGCCCGGCAGGCGGTCGACCGGAGGACCGTTCCGCGTGACGCCGTCGAGCACGCCGCGGATCGCCGAGTCGAGCCGGTCACGCAGGGCGGCGAGCCTCGCAGCCTCGGCCTCCCGCTCCCGCGACGCGAGCCGGACCGCCGCTGCGAAACCGACGATCCCGGGGACGTTCAGCGTCCCCGACCGGAGCCCTCTCTCGTGCCCTCCTCCGAAGACGAGCGGAGGGAGGGTCACCCGGGGCCTGCCCCTCACGTAGAGCACGCCAACACCCTTCGGGCCGTAGAGCTTGTGGGCGCTGAAGGACGCCAGCGCGACGCCGGCTCCCACGTCGAAGGGCACCTTCCCGAAGGCCTGGGCGGCGTCGGTGTGGAAGAGGACCCCACGGGAAGCACAGAGCGCGGCGATCTCCGCAACCGGGTTGAGCGTCCCGACCTCGTTGTTGGCGGCCATCAGCGACACGAGAACCGTACGGCCCGTCAGCGCGCCGCCAACGGCTTCCACGGTGGTCCGCCCCGTCGCGTCCGGAGCGAGCACCGTCACCTCGAACCCCTCCGCCTCGAGCTGCCTGCAGGGGTCGAGAACGGCGCGGTGCTCGACGGCGGACGTGACGACGTGGTCTCCCTTTCCCCGGGCCGCGCGGGAGGCGCCGAGGATCGCGAGATTGTTCGACTCGGTCGCGCCGGAGGTGAAGACGATCTCCCTCGGCTCGGCGCCGAGAGCCGCTGCAATCTCCTCGCGGGCGGCCGAAACGGCGCTCTCGGCCGCCCAGCCGAAGGCGTGCTGGCGGGAGGAGGCGTTTCCGAAGTCCCCCGTGAGCCACGGGAGCATCGCCTCCAGGACGCGCGGGTCGAGCGGCGTCGTCGCCTGATGATCCAGGTAGACGGGCCGCCGGCGGATCACGGCGCGGCGCCCTCCGCCACGAGCTCCGGACGGGACGGCGCGTTCAGGATGTCCTCGAGCGAGACCGCCTCGAACGCCCCGTTCACGAGGTGGTTCAGTCGGCGCATCGCGTCGGTGGCCACGCAGAACGGGCGCGTCCGGCAACGGCCGGTCGACGTCCCGCTGGAGCAGAAGGTCAGCGAGATCGGCCCCTCGAGAGCGGTCACGATGGCCCGAAGGGTCACCTCGCCGGCCGGCCGGGCCAGGCGGTAGCCACCGCGGCTCCCCCGCTCCGACGTGACGAGGCCGGCGCGGGCGAGCCTCTTCAGCACCTTGGCGACGATCGTCGAGGAAACGCCGTACGTGGCGGCAAGCTCGGTGGTCGAGACGCACGCGTTGCGGCGCGCGATCTCGGTCATGACGAGAATGCCGTAGTCGACGATGCGGTTGAGCTTCAGCATCGCGGAGCCCCCAACAGTCCACTATAGGCCCGGCGAGGGGCCGATTCAATTCCACGGATCCTCGCTAGACTCCTCCCGCGTGCCCCCGTTCCTGTCCACCCCGCCCCGCGTCCGGCTCGTGAACGCCTTCGCGCGTCCCTTCGACGGCGTCGTCGCGGCCGCCCGCACCTGCTACAGCCCGAAGGGGATCGTCACCCCCGAGGAGGTCGGGGGTGACGCGCTCGCCGACCCTGTCGAGAAGGAGCGGCGCCTCTCCCGGCGCGACAGCCTCGCCCGGGACGTCTACCTCGCCGGGCACCACACGACGTTCCAGCACGCGCACTTCGAGTTCACGCTCGAGAACGTCAGCCGCCAGCTCGTCTGGTCGTTCCTCCACGCCCACCCCTTCTACAACTCCGAGCAGACCTCGCAGCGCTACGTCGAGGTGAAGCCGGGGACGTTCGCCGTACCGCCTCTTTCGGGCGAGGCGCTCGAGGTCTACCGCGCAGCCTGCGAGCGGCAGACGGAGGCCTATCGCCGGCTCGGTCGCCTCCTCGTCCCCGTCGCCGCCCGGGCCTTCTACGGGACCTTTCGGGGCCGCGAGAGCCAGCCCGCGCGCTGGGAGAAGGCGATCCGCAAGCGCGCCCTCGAGGTGGCCCGCTACGTCCTTCCGGTCGCCACGTTCACGACGCTCTACCACACCGTCTCGGCCGTCACCCTCTTCCGCTATCGGCGACTCGCGGAAACCTTCGACGCCCCGACGGAGCAGCGGATGGTCGTGGAGGCGATGACGGATGAGCTCCTGCGGCACGACCCGTCGTACGTCGCCGTCCTCGAACAGCCGATCCCGCTGGAGGAGACGCCCGAGTACGCCCTCGCAGGGCGCCTGTTCGGCGGGCTCCACCCCGACCGCCCCGGCGACGCCGCATTCCGCGAGCGCTTCGACGCCGGGCTCGGCGGCCGAGTCTCACGGCTCGTCGACCGGAAGGCGCGGAACGAGGAGCTTCTCGCCGAAGCGGTCCGCGAGGTCGTCGGCGCGACACCCGGGATCCTCTCCGACGACGAGGCGATCGCTCTCGCCATCGACCCGGCCGCGAACACGCTCCTCGGCGAGGCGCTCAACCTGACCGACCACGGCAAGCTCGCCCGGGCCCTCCACCACCCGGCCTACACCTTCCGCAAGAAGCTCTCCCACACGGCCGACAGCCAGGACCAGCGCCACCGGACGACTCCGGCCTCCCGCCCCACGCTCCACGCCTATCTCACCGACGGCCCCGACTACGTCACCCCGATGCTCCTCGCCGAGCCCGGCGAGGCGAAGGCGCTCTACGACGAGACGATGGAGAGGACCTGGGAGGCGATCCGGCGCCTTCGCGCCCTCGGCGTCCCCGACGAGTTCCGTGCCTACCTCCTCCCGAACGCCGTCGCCCTTCGCTTCACCGAGTCGGCCGACCTCGCCGGCCTCCGCCACAAGCTCGCCATGCGCCTCTGCTTCAACGCCCAGGAGGAGATCTGGCGCGCCTCCCTCGACGAGGCCGAGCAGGTGCGCGAGGTGGAGCCGAGGATCGGCCGCTGGCTTCTCCCCCCCTGCAGCCTGCGCGCCCGAGCCGGCGCAAAGCCGGTCTGCCCCGAGGGCGAGCGCTTCTGCGGCGTCCTCGTCTGGAAACGGGACCTCTCGGACTACCGAAGGCTCTTCTGATCCCCGGGCTTGGTGCCAGGCGTGAAATCGTGTATTGTTATAACAATACACGATTTCACGCCTGGC
>CALBDV010000438.1 GCA_937927565.1 uncultured Holophagales bacterium | reverse complement strand
CGATCGGCAGGGCCGGGGCTTCCGAGGAGGTCCTCCTCGAGCGCCGCCGCCGTCGAGGCGGTCGCCGAGATCCTGACCAGCGGACGCGGGCGGCGCGGCGAAAGGGCGTGGAGCGTCTCCGCCGCGAGCGTCTTGCCGGTGCCGACGTCGCCGATGATGAGAACGGGCGCGCGGGCCGAGGCGATCCGCTGGAGCGAGACGCGGAGGTTCTGGAGGGTGAGGGAGGACCCCACCACCGCCGTGGCCGGGTCGTCCAGGGGCGCCATGATGATCGGCGCCGGAGCGTGAGAGGAGCCCCTCTCGCCGAAGGGGGCGTCCGCTCTCTCGGCATGGACGAAGCCGGTGGCGGAAGCGAGCGCGACGGCGAGGTCGTTGAGGAGCGGGTCGGCTGCCAGCTCCATCGGAAGGACCAGGAGCCCGACCGCTTCCGCGCCCGGTCTCACGACCGGGTAGACCCTCAGACGCATCCCCGATTCGAAGAGGTCCACGGGCCCGCCCGCGGCAAAGACCTCGTCGACGGAGCGGCGGGTCAGGCGCGGGAGAGTCCCCTTCCAGATCGCCGCGACCGCCTCCCCGACCGACGAATCGGCGACCGAGAGGAAGGCGACACTGTGGACGGGGGTCGAGGAGGAGAGATACGACGCGACCTCCTGGAGCCTCTCGTCGAGCGAGGCGGAGGCGCGCAGGCGGCTGAAGAGCTCGCCCCAGACGTCGGCGAGCCGGAAGCCCTGCGCTGCCGAGATCGAAACCGGCCGGCTCTCGACGACCCGGGCGGCGTGCACGGGCTCGTACGTCCTCGGCTTCGGCTCGGGCGCCCGCGACGCCGACGCCGGCACGGGCGGAGCCGGGGGCGTCGGCGCGAGGGCCGCGGCGGCGACCGAAAGGGCGTCGCGCCCTCGGGGCGGGGGTGCGGACATCCTGTTCGGATTCGGAGCGGGACCGTTCAGGAGGGTGATCGTCGCCTCGCCAATCTGGATCCGATCGCCCGAGGCGAGTGCAGCGGTTCTGACGATCGCGCCGTTCAGGTACACGTCCGATCCGGGCGCCGTCCCGAGCACGTCGAGCCGTAGCTCCTCGCCGACGACGGAGATGCGGGCGTGCCGGCCGAGAACACCTCGGGCCCTCACGACCAGGTCGTTTCCAGAAGAAGCACCAAGGTGGATCACGTCCCGATGGACCTTTCGGACCTCCGACTCGCCACCCGGCTTGCGGACCTCGAAGCTGAGCATGTTTCTGAGCCTCCAGCTCGGGAGGGAGTGCCTCTCGAACGTACGGAAGGCTACCACGCCCGGCGACCGATTGTCCTGTCCGCGTCGACAAATTCTGTACGGCCCGGACCCTCTAGAATGCCGTCCCGGTGAGTAGATGCCCGGTCTCCTGATCGACGCGATCCCCTTCAGTGCCCCTCGCGACCCCGACCTCGAAGCGCTCGTTGCCACGCTCGAGGCCGCCCTCGCGCCCGACGCCCTCGAGCTCGTCCTGCGGTGCCCCGAAGGCCGCCGGCGCTTTCGCAGGAGGTTGGCGACGGGACACGACTCGGGCCTGCGCCCGGCCTCCGCTGCCCGCGCCGACGCCAGCCCGAACGGGAACGTCCTGACCGTCCCGTTCGGCCGGAGCGGGGAGTGGGAAGGGCGTCTCTACCTCCTCCGCCGTAGCGTCCGCCCCTGGACGGGAGCAGAGACGACGCGATTCGCCCTCCTCGCCCCCCTTGCCGGGCAGCTCCTGACACGACTGGCGCAGGCGACCGCCGACCGGTGCGCGAAGGAGCGTCTCCTCGCCCTCGCCGAGGCGACCGAGGAGCCGGCGATCCTCTTCGATCGCTCCGGGACGATCCTCTTCGCCAACGAAGCGGCCGATGCCCTGATGTCCAGGCAGACCGAGGAAGGGCTCGCCGTCCTCTCGGGCGACCGCCGTGCCACGCCCCTCGTCTCGCACCTGATGCAGCTCGCCACGCTGGGGACGGCCCGGGCCGAGCGGATCGCCCTCACCGACGGCCGCTGCCTCGAGGCCCGCGTCGTCGAGGTCCCGGGCGACGGGACGCCGGCCGCTCCTCCGGTGAGGGTCGTGATGCTGAAGGAGCGCGCTGCGCCGTCGATCGACGACGTCCTCCCTCACCTGCTCGCCCGCGGCGTCTCGGGACGCGAGGCCGAGGTCGTCTCGGGCGTCCTCCAGGGCCGGCGCAACTCCGAGATCGCCGCGGAGCTCTTCATCAGCGAGTACACCGTGAAGGACCACCTCAAGCACGCGTTCAAGAAGCTCTCGGTCGCCTCGCGCGGCGAGCTCCTGCGCGCCCTCCACGCCGTCCCCGGGCCGCCCAGGACGCCCGCCTCCTGAGCGGGGGACGTACCCGGCCCCTCCCCGGCACGCTCCCCCTCCGACGTGGTAGGGTCGCCCGCCGGACATAACCATGTTTCGCCTGAAGAAGCTCGAAATCCAGGGGTTCAAGTCTTTCGTCGACCGGACCTCGCTCACCCTCCCCTCCCGGCTGACCGCCATCGTCGGGCCGAACGGCTCCGGCAAGTCGAACATCTGCGACGCCGTCATGTGGGTCCTCGGCGAGCAGTCGGCCCGCGCCCTGCGCGGCACGACGATGGAAGACGTCATCTTCAACGGCTCTGCCCGCCGCCGGCCCCTCGGCATGGCCGAGGTCTCGCTCACCCTCGAGGCCAGGGGCGGACAGTGGGCCGACACGGGCGGAGAGGTCGTCCTGACCCGCCGCGTCACGCGCGACGGCACGAGCGACTACATCGTCAACGGCCGCAAGTCCCGCCTGAAGGACGTTCAGGACCTCCTCCTGGGGACCGGTCTCGGCGTCCGCGCCTACGCCATCATCGAGCAGCAGAAGATCGACCTCATCCTCTCGGCCAAGCCGCAGGACCGCCGGCGCCTCATCGAGGAGGCCGCGGGGATCTCGAAGTACAAGGTCCGCAAGCAGCAGGCCGAGATGAAGCTCGAGGAGACGCGGGCCAACCTCCTCCGCCTCACCGACATCGTCTCGGAGATCGACCGCGCCTGTACGTCGCTCAAGCGGCAGGCCTCGCGCGCGGCCCGCTGGAAAGAGCAGGCCGACGTCCTCTCGGGGCTGAAGAAGAAGCTCCTCCGCCTGAAATCCGAGCGGCTCGTCACGGCCATGGCCGCCGCCGAGGCGACGCTGAAGGCGACGACCGACGCGGAAGGGCACGCCCTCGCCGAATCGGGCCGCCTCGACGCCGCTTTCGAGGAAGCCCGGCACGCCTACGAGGAGATCGAGCGGGTCCGCCGCGAACGGGCCGACGCCTTCGGCGTGGCACGCGAGGCGCTGCTCTCGGCCGAGGCCGCCGTCGCCGCCGCCGCCCGCGAAGCCGAGGAGACCGAGGCCCGCAAGGAGCTCGTCGCCTCGCAGCGCTCCGAGGCCGAGGAAGACCACGTCTCCTCCGTCGAGGAGTCGACGAAGGCCGAGCAG
>CALBDV010000437.1 GCA_937927565.1 uncultured Holophagales bacterium | reverse complement strand
TCGATCCGCTCACCCAGGTCCAGTTCGTGCCGTCCCACTTCCAGAGGTCGTTCAGAACGGCCTCTCTCGCGAACCGGACGAAACCGCTGCCGCCAAAGAGCCAGAAGTTGCCGCTCGCGTCGACCCACGTGGCCGCGCCACGCCGCGCTCCGGGCACGTTCTCCGGCGCCGCAACACCCTTCGTTCCGTAGGTACCGAGTCGCTCGTACTCGGCTATGCGATCCGGGCCACCGGCCCAGGTCCACTGACCAGGGCTCGTCGCGACCGCGGGGCTCATCAGCGCCGGAGAAACGATGGGAGCCCGAGGGCCGGGGGTCGGCCCGGCGGCGAGCGTCGCCGAACAGAGGACCAGAACGAGCAGGACGCAGGCGCTGTGGCGCATACCAGGAGTCTGACACGACGGTGCGTCGTGCGGCCCGCCCTCACCCGCGACGGGAGTGGAGTCGTTCGAGGCTACCTCGTCCGGCCCGCCTTGATCGCCGCGCGGCTCTCGCGGTCGGCCTCGCGCCGCTTGATCGTCTCGCGCTTGTCGTGGAGCTTCTTGCCGGTGACGAGGGCGATCTCGACCTTGGCCCTCGGGCCGCGGAAGTAGAGAAAGAGTGGAACGCACGTGGCGCTCGACCGCTGGACCTTCGTCGCCCACTTCAGGATCTCGCGCTTGTGGAGAAGGAGGCGCCGCTTCCGGACCGGGTCGGGGTTCATGTACGAGCCCGGGTCGTAGGGGGAGACGTGAACGCCGTGGAGCCAGGCCTGCCCCTTCGCGAACTCGACCCAGCCGTCCGTCAGGTTCGCGCGCCCCTCGCGGAGCGACTTGACCTCGGTGCCCGTCAGCTCGAGGCCCGCCTCCATCTTCTCTTCGATGAAGTACTCGTGAAACGCCTTGCGGTTCCGGGCGACGGGCCTGACGTCCGCGTCCTTGTCCTTCTTCCCCGATTTCCCCGAGAGGGCGGCAGGACGGGCGGTCACGGGCAGCCTTCCCGGGTGCGATCCGCTGACCGGGTGGTCCCCGGGGCGATCGGAATGACGGTCGTCGTCGAGAGGGCTTCCACGGTCCGGAGTATGCCCGTGACGGGCGGCGCTCGCGGCAAACCGGCTCGCCCGCGTTCAAAGGGACGGCAGGACTGGCGCCCGAGCCGGGTGTCGCACCGACGCCACACTGTGATGCGTGAATTCAACGAAACCGCCGCCGACCGAACTGGCAAGTGCCCCAGAAACAGCAGTTTCGAGGACGTCCGGCTGGCATCCCGCGTGCGTAGGGAGGGCGTGATGAGGTTGCAGACGACCCTGGGCCGCACGATCTCGGTTTCCGGTGTCGGCCTTCATTCCGGGCGCGCAGTGTGCGCCACCCTTCGCCCAGCCCCCGCGGGCCGTGGAATCGCTTTCGTGAGGACCGACGTCGGCGTCGTCATTCCGGCGCTTGCCGAGGAGGCGGGCCGGCTCGAGTACGCGACGTCGCTCGGCGAGCCCGGCCGCGAGGTCGGGACGATCGAGCACCTCCTGTCCGCCGCCGTCGGGCTCGGCCTCGACAACCTGACGGTGGAGATCGACGGCCCCGAGGTCCCGATCCTCGACGGCAGCTCTGCCCCCTGGGTGGCCGAGATCCGCAAGGCGGGTCTCGTCTCTCTCGGTTCCGCCGCCCGCCCCTTCGCGGTCACGAGCACGCTCTCCGTCCACGGCGAAGAGGGGAAGTGGATCGAGATCCGCCCGTCGAAGGAGCTCCGCGTCTCCTATTCCATCGACTTCCCGAACCCCGCCATCGGCAGGCAGTCGCTCTCCCTCGTCCTGACTCCCGACGTCTATGCCGACCACCTCGCTCCGGCGCGGACGTTCGGATTCCTCGCCGAGTACGCCTACCTCAGGTCGAAGGGGCTCGCGCAGGGCGCAAGCGAAGAGAACTGCATCGTCGTCGGCGACAGTGACGTCATGAACGGCAAGCTTCGCTTTGCCGACGAGTTCGTCCGGCACAAGACGCTCGACCTCGTCGGCGACCTCGCCCTCGTCGGGCGCCCGGTCGTCGGGCACGTCGTGGCTCACCGCGCCGGACACGCGCTCCACACGGCGCTCGCCAGGAAGATCCGTCTGGCCGCCGCCAGCGAGCACCTCCGCCGCTCCGAGCCGGTCCACGAGTCCGTGGCCCTCGCCGGGCGCTGAGAATTCCGCGCACAATGCGCCGGTGCGTGCGCGCCGGGTTCCGGTCACCGTTGCCGCTCTGATCGCCGTCGCCCTCGCGGCCGCGGTCGCTCAGGCACAGGACGAGCGGCTCCGGATTCCCCAGGTCGAGACCTCCCTCGACGGACGGGACGTCCGCGTCTCGGCGCAGCTCGCCCCCGGTCTCCCCCCGGACACCCTCAAGCGGCTCGCTTCCGGGCTCCCGACGACGGTTTCCTGGGAGCTTCGGCTCTTCGTCTCGCGCAACAAGTGGTGGGACGGCCTGCGAGACGAGCGGCGCTACAGCATCACCGCGACCTACCGCCCCGTGAGCGGCGACAGCACCGTCGAGCGCCGGCTCGACGGACGGCTCCTCGAGACGGTCGTCCTGCCGGGTCGGGAGGAGGCCGAGCGGGTGCTCTCGACCCTCCCCGGCCTCCCCGCCTTCACGATGGGGCCACACCTCGTCGGCGAGCCCCTGGTCGTGAGGGTCCGGTGCCTCTACGGGACCGAGGTGACGCTCGGGTTCGTCCCGACGCGCGCCATGACCAGCTGGCGCAGGTCCCCCGTCTTCTTCTGGAAGGAGGGAGGAGAGGCGCCATGAGGACTCCGTGGGCACGGGACAACCGGGTGCTCCTCGGCGTCGGTCTCACGCTCGGCCTCGCCCTCGCCGGTATCTACGCGCTCGTCCTCCGGGCCCGCGCGCTCGCGCCGCCGGCCGCCACGAACCGGATCCTCCTGTTCGTCCTCTTCTACATCGTCGTCGTCCTCATCCTCGCCCTGCTGCTCGTCATCGGACGGAGCGCGGCGCGTCTCGTCCTCGAGTCGCGACGCGGGGTCTTCGGCTCGAAGTTCCGCGTCCGCATCGTCCTGACGCACGTCGGCCTCGCGCTCCTCCCCATCGCCCTCCTCATCCTGCCGACGACCGGCCTCCTCCAGCGAAGTGTTGAGATCTGGTTCCAGACGCCGGTGACCGAGACGGTCTCGGCCGGGCGCGAGGTCGTCGAGCTGGTGCGGCAACGTGCCGCCGAAAGGGAGAGGCGGGTCGCCTCGCGGCTGGCGGCTTCGCTGGACCAGGCAAAGGGCTCGGCGGCGCGGCTCGCCCTCCTCGCCTCCATCCGCGAGGACTCCGGGCTCGACTACCTCGAGCTGAGGCCCTTCGACGGGACCGCGGCGGGCGGAGCCCTCGCCGTCGGATCTCCCCGCTGGCCGCTGCGCGACGTGAAGGAGCCTTCGGCGGAGTGGCTCTCCTCGGTCCGCGCCCGCGGTTCCGTCCGGCGAATCGACGCGATCGAGAGGGGCGGGCAGGTCGGGCGGACGATCGTCGCCCTCCCTGCCGGATTCCTCGTTCTCGGCACCTACGATCCTCCCGACGAGGCCGAACCGCTCCGGATGCTCTCGCGCGCCACCTCGGCCTTCGCCCAGCTGGAGGCCGAGAGGACGTCGATTCAGGCCGTGCAGGTCCTCCTGTTTCTCCTGCTCGCGCTCCTCGTCCTGCTGGCGGCTGTCTGGGTCGGGCTCCTCCTGGCGCGGCGCGTGACGCGCCCGATCGCCGCGCTCGCCGCCTCGGTGCGGCGGGTCGGGGCGGGCGACTTCGACACGCGCGTCGAGGTCGAGGGCGCCGACGAGATCGCGACGCTCGGGCTCGCGTTCAACGCGATGACCGACGAGCTGCGCGAGAGCCGCGGCCGCCTCGTCTCCGCGAACGCCGAGCTGCAGTCGGCCTACGCGAGGCTGGACGAGGACCGCCTCCGGATCCGCACGATCCTGGCGCACCTCGACGTCGGCGTCCTCGCGTTCGGCCCCGTGACGGGCGAGGGACGGGGAGAGGCGAGGCTCGAGGGGATGAACGAGGCCGCACTGAGGATGCTCCACAGGGCGGGGGCCCCTCCCGGAACGCCGATTTCCGCCCTGCTCGACGAGGAGTGGCAGGCGCCCCTCTTCGACCTGCTCGACCGCGCGTTCCGCGGCACCGGCCCCCGCGAGGCGACGCTCTCGCTCGCGGCGCCCGGGGCACGCGAGCCGCTCGTCGTCGAGGCGCACGCCACGAACGTCCCGGGGGACGCCGGAGAGAAAACGGCATGGGTCGTGACCCTGGAGGACACGACGGCCCTCGTCCGTGCGGAACGCGCCGCGGCCTGGGAGGAGGCGGCACGGCGGATGGCGCACGAGATCAAGAACCCGCTCACGCCGGTGCGGCTCGCCGCCGAGCGGATCCGGCGGAAAGCGCGCGCCTCGACGGCGTGCGACCCGGCTCTCGCGAAGGTCGTGGAGGATGGGGCAGACACGATCGTGCAGGAGGTGCGGACCCTCGCCGCGCTCGTCGACGCCTTCCACCGCTTCGCGCGGCTTCCCGAGACGAGCCTCGGCGACTGCGACCTCGGCTCGATCGTCAGGCAGGTCGTAAAGCTCTACGACGGTACGAAGGCGGGCGTGAAGATCGCGGCCGACGCGCCGGAGGACCTCGCCGCGGTGAGAGGCGACGTGCAGCAGATCAAGCGCGCCGTCGTCAACCTCGTCGACAACGCCGTCTCCGCGACCCCTCCCGGCGGAGAGGTGAGGATTCGCGCGTCGGTCGAGGAGGGCGTCGCCCGCGTCGTCGTGACCGACGACGGGCCGGGGATTCCCGCCGAGGAACGGGACCTCGTCTTCGAGCCGACGTTCTCGACGAAGGCCGAAGGGTTCGGCCTCGGGCTCTCGATCACGTCGCGGATCGCCGCCGAGCACCGTGGGCGGGTCGTCCTGGAGGAGAATTCGCCTCGCGGATGCCGCTTCGTCCTCGAATGGCCGGCCACGTGACGCCCTGCGCGCGGAGGAGACCGTGAGCGCCCCCGGCCGGGGGGCGACGGTCTTCGTCTGCGACGACGCGCCGGGAATCCGGCGCACTCTCGCGCAGATCCTCGGCGACGAGGGGTATCGCGTGGAGGAGTTCGAGGACGGAACGTCGGTCCTCGAACGGCTCTCGGAGGCTGGCGGCGCGCCGGCAGGGGCCCTCTTCCTCGACGTCTGGCTCCCCGACATCGACGGCCTCACCGTCCTCGACCAGATCCGCTCCCGCGGCCACGACCTCCCGGTCGTGATGATCTCCGGGCACGGGACGGTGGAGACGGCGGTCCAGGCGGTCAAGCGCGGCGCCGACGACTTCCTCGAGAAGCCGCTCGCTCTCGAGAGGGTCCTGCTGACGCTCGAACGGGCGCTCGAGAGGAGCCGCCTCGCCCGCGAGCGCGACGTCCTCGCCCGCGAGGTGGCCCGGCAGCGGGAGCGGCTGGAGGAGGAGGAGACGCTCCTCGGCGAAGGGCCCGCGATGACCCGCCTGCGCGAGGAGATCCGCCGGGCCGGCGCCTCGGACGCGCGCGTCCTCATCACCGGCGAGAGCGGCGTCGGCAAGGAGGTCGCCGCGCGCAGCCTCCACCGGGCCTCGCCCCGCGCCGCCGGGCCGTTCGTCGAGGTGAACGGCGCCGCCATTCCCGAGGACCTCATCGAGAGCGAGCTCTTCGGGCACGTGAAGGGCTCCTTCACGGGCGCCACGGAGGACCGAAAGGGGAAGTGGGAGCTGGCCGACGGCGGCACGCTCTTCCTCGACGAGATCGGCGACATGTCGCCGCGGACGCAGGCCAAGATCCTCCGGGCGATCCAGGACGGGAAAATCTCGCGCGTCGGCGGGACGCGGACGATCGCGACCGACGTACGGATCATCGCGGCCACGAACCGCGACCTGCCGAAGATGATCGCCGCGGGGACCTTCCGCGAGGACCTCTACTTCCGCCTCGCCGTCGTCCCGATCCGCGTTCCGACGCTCGCGGAACGGCCGGAAGACATCCCCGTCCTCGCCACCCACTTCGCCGGCAAGCTCGCCCGCCGCCGCGGGCGGCGCCCCCCGGCGTTCTCGCCGGAAGCGGCCGAGGAGCTGAAGCGGCGCCCCTGGCCGGGCAACGTCCGCGAGCTGCAGAACGTCGTCGAGCGGGCCCTCCTTCTCGCCGACGGCGTCGTCATAGGTCCGGAAGATCTCCCGGGCGACGTCCTGCGCATTCCCCGCTCCGGTGGCGAGGGCGAGCCCGATCTCCTCCCCGGCCAGAGCCTCGCCGACGCCCGCGACGCCTTCGAGCGCCGTCTCGTCACGCGCGTCCTCGCCGACTGCCGGGGCAACGTCTCCCGCGCCGCCGAGCGTCTCGGCCTCGACCGCACGACCCTGCACCGCCGGTTGAAGGGCTGGGGGATGGGGGACGAAGGGGTCAGGTCCTGACGGTCGGCCGGGCCACCCAGCGGTCGTAGGCGAGGAGGGCGGCGGTCGAGACGAAGCCGAGGGTGGAGAGGATCATCCAGGCCTTGTCGGGCTGCATCGACTCCTTCAGGTACTTCTGGAGGAGGAAGCCGCCGAGGGGGCCCGCCAGGAGCGCCCCGAGCGCGATCGGGAGGAACGCGAAGCCCATGAAGGTGCCGACCTGCTCCTTCGGGGCGAGGTCGGCGATGTACTCGTAGTAGCGCGGGGCCTGGAGGACCTCGCCGAGGGCGAGGAGGAACATCGCCGCGGCGGCCGCCTGCCAGGTCTGCGAGACGACGAGGAGGAGCCAGGAGCAGCTCCCGACGGCGAGGCCGAGCGTCATCTGCGGCACGGCCCGCACCTTCTTCATGAGCGCCGCGACGGGGACGGTCAGGAAGATGACCGAGAACGACTCGAGGGACGCGATGAACTCGAAGCGCTCCACCTTCAGGACGTCGCGGACGTAGAAGGGGAAGAGGTCGTAGATCTGCCAGAACATGACCCAGAAGCCGGTGAAGATGACGAGGAAGCCGATGAAACGGCCGTTCGCGACGACGAGCGCCGCGTCCTTCAGCACCTTGCCGAGCGTCCGCTCCTCTGCGCCGGGGTCGCGCGCGGGCTCCTTGAAGAAGACGAGGGTGGCGAGGAAGAGGACGAACGAGGTGAGAGAGGCGCCGACGAGGACCTGCGCGATGCCGAGGCTGACGCGCACCTGGCTCGCGAGGACCGGCCCGAGCCAGCCGCCGACGTTCACGAGGGTGTAGTAGATCGAGTAGCCGAGGGCCTTGGTGTCCTTCGTCGTCGTCCGCGCGACGGTGCCGACGATGCACGGCTTGATGAGCGACCCGCCGATCGCCGTGATCAGGAGCGCGCAGACGACCCAGGTCTTCGTCCCGACGGCCTGAACGAGCGGCTGCCCCATCGGCATCCCCGAGAGCCCGATGAGGAAGTAGCCGAAGGAGAAGATGCCGAAGCAGGCGGCGAGGCTCTTCTTGAAGCCGAAGCGGTCGACGAGCGGCCCCGCGAGGATCGGGAGGAAGTAGACGGCGAAGCCGTAGAGGCCGACGAGGCTGACGCCGAAGGGCCCGAGGCCGACCGTCTCGGCGAGGAAGACCGCGAGGACGATCTTCGAGCCGTAGAAGGAGAACCGCTCGAAGAGCTCGAGGACGTTGGCGACCCAGAACGTCCGGGCGAATCCGGACTTCACTTCGGAGAGACGTGCGGCGAGGTCCACGGGCGCTCCTTCTCGGGCCTTCGGGAACGCGGCATCTTCCGGGGCGCGCCGCGGCGCGTCAACCGCGCCCCGCGTTTGTTAGCCTCCCGTTCACCGGAGGAACGTCATGCCCGACGCGGAACGGTACGACCTCGTCGTCCTCGGGGCCGGTCCGGCCGGCGAAAAGGGGGCCGCGCTCGGCGCCTACTTCGGCCGGCGCGTCGCCCTCGTGGAGCGCCGCGCGGTGCCCGGCGGGACCTCCGTCCACACCGGCACGCTCCCCTCGAAGACGCTCCGCGAGGCGGCGCTCTACCTCACCGGCTTCCGGCACCGCGAGCTCTACGGCATGACGCTGCGGCTCGACCGCAGGCGGAGCCTGAGGCAGCTCCTCGGGCGGCTCGCCGACGTGACGGACCGCCAGACGCGGCAGATCGACCGGAACCTCGAACGCCACCGGATCGAGTGCGTGACGGGCCGGGGCCGCTTCCTCGACGCGGAGACGGTGGCCGTCCTCGACTCCGAAGGGCGGGAAACCCGGCGGCTTTCTGCCGGGGCGTTCCTGATCGCGACCGGCTCGGCTCCCCTCCCTCCGCGCGGCCTGACGTACGACGACCCGGACGTCGAGGACTCCGACCGGATCCTCGACCTGGACCGGATCCCCCGCAGCCTCGCCGTCGTCGGCGGGGGCGTCATCGGGTGCGAGTACGCGTCGATCTTCGCGGCGCTCGGCACGCGCGTGACGCTCGTCGAGGGGCGGGACCGGCTCCTCGGGTTCCTCGACGCCGAGCTGTCGGCCGCCCTGAAGGGGTCGCTCGAGCGAATGGGGGCCGACGTCATCCTCGGCGACGCCGTGGAAGGGCTCTCGCGCGTTCCCGGCCTCCCCGACGACGCCCTGCGCCTCTCCCTCAGATCGGGCACCGAGCTCGTGGCCGGCAAGGTCCTCTTCTCGGCCGGACGCCGCGGCAACACCGAGGGGCTCGGACTGGAGGCGGCCGGCGTGACCTTCGACGAGAAGGGGCGCATCCCGGTCGACTCCGCGTTCCGGACGAACGTCCCGGGCATCTACGCCGCCGGCGACATCGTCGGCTTCCCCGCCCTCGCGGCCACCTCGATGGAGCAGGGCCGGACCGCGGTGAGGAATGCCCTCGGCCTTGCGGGACCCGACGACCGGAAGCTCCCCTTCCCTTACGGCGTCTACACGATCCCCGAGATCTCGATGATCGGCGCGACCGAGGAGGAGCTGAAGGAGAAGGGAATCCCGTACGAGGCGGGCCGGGCCCGCTACGAGAACAACGCCCGCGGGCAGATCAACGGGGACGTGGACGGCTTCGTGAAGCTCCTCTTCGACCCGGAGACGAAGAGGCTCCTCGGCGCCCACCTCCTCGGGACGAACGCGACCGAGCTCGTCCACGTGCCGCAGATGGTGATGGCGCACGGCGGAGGCCTCGGCGACTTTCTCGACGCCGTCTTCAACGTGCCGACCCTCTCCGAGTGCTTCAAGTACGCGGCCTACGACGGCCTCCAGCGCCTGTCGCACCGGAGCAGCGCCGTGCCGGTGGAGGTCGCCTCGCCGGTCGCCGAGGGCGAGGTCCTCCCGCCCGGCGCGCGCGGCTGGTTCGTCGGCGTCGACCTGACCGACCTGTCGGCTCCGTCACCGCGCCCCGTCGACCTTGCGTTCATGGACCGCTGGCGCCGCGTGACCTTCTCGACCTGGGCCTTCGACCCCTGCGGCGCCGGCCTCCTCCCCCCGGAGAAGCTGCGCGACGGCGCGGTCGTCGCGATCGACGGCCCGCAGGGGCTCGCCGCGCCCGGCCGGAAGATGCGGGACGGCGAGCGCGAGCTGCGCTGCGCCGGGAAGACGCCCGACGCCCTCCCCGCCCCCGGCTCGGCGCCGTACGCCGGGTTCCTCCGCGGAAGCGTCCTCCTCTTCTCGGCCCTGCGGGCGAGCGGGCTCGGCGTCTTCGGCGAGGTGCCCCAGGACCGGGCGATCCTCCTCGAGGTCTACCCGGCCGATCTCTGGAAGAAGTGGGCGGGACGCGCCCTCCCGAAGAAGCAGACCGCCGAGGGGCGCAGGGCGCGCTGGGACCTCCTGCGCGGGCAGGGCCTCGAGCTGCCGCTCGACGCGACGGCGATTACCCACGACCAGCTCGATGCCGCAGCAGCCGCGCTCGCCGCCTACCTCTGGGCCACGGGCCGAACGAACGCATGGGGCGAGGCCCCGCGCTGGGACGAGGCCGCCGGCGTTCTCCGGGAGGGATTCGTCGTCAGCCTGTGATCAAGCGAAGCGGGCGCCGTCGGGCTCGCGCGCGGCCAACCCGGCGGATCGGCCCGCCCCTTTTCCCTCTCAGTCCCGGCGGTCCCGGGCGATGAGCCAGCCGATGAGGGCGCCGATGGCGAGCGCCCCGGCGGCCATGACGAAGGCGTTCTCGCGGCCGACCCGGTCGACCTGTTTCCACCGGCGGGCCAGCTCCTGCTTCACCTCGCGCTGGAGCTTCCGTCCTTCGGTCCCCGCCTTCTCCAGAGCGTCCTCGATCTTGTCGGCAACGTCCTCGACGACGTCCTGCGACTTGTCCCTGACGCTCTCGGCGCTCTCGCGGATGGAACCGACGATCTTGTCGACGTCGACCTGGGGCATGGGTCACCTCCGTTCGGCCCGTGCCGGGCCGGATCGAGCCGATTCTCTCAGAGACGCGGGGACCTGCGAGTTCGATAGAATCTGTCCTCCTTGGATCCGCGCACGTTTCTCAAGGCTCTCTATCGCGCCGCGGTGTTCGCCGTGGAGCCGGGGCGGCTCGTCGCGGAGGCGCTCTCGCGCCGCGGCAACGCCGTCGTCATCCGTTCCGTCTCCGATCCGGGACGACGCGAGTTCGTCTTCGTCCCCCGGCGGGTCGTCCTCCTGTCGGTCGGCAAGGCCGCCGTCGCGATGGCATCCGCCGCCCATCGCGCGCTCGGGACGCTCGTGGACGACTCGCTCGTCATCGCCCCGGCCGGCTCGCTCCACGAAGAGCTCCCGCCCGGCTGCCGGTACCTGCCGGCGGCGCATCCCGTCCCCGACGATCGCAGCCTCGCCGCGGGGCAGGCGGCCCTCTCTCTCGCCGCGGGGCTCGGCCCAGAGGACCTCCTCCTCGTCCTTCTCTCGGGGGGAGGCTCCAGCCTCATGGCGCTTCCGGCCGAGACGGTCTCGCTCGCAGACAAGGCCCGGACGGTCTCCCTCCTCTCGGCTGCCGGCGCCCCGATCGCCGACATCAACGTCGTGCGCGGCACCCTCTCGCGGGTCAAGGGAGGCCGCCTCGCGGCCGCGGCGCGAACGGCCGACGTCGTCACCCTCGTCCTGTCGGACCTCGGCGACGACGGGTGGCACCTCGTCGCCTCCGGTCCGACGCTCGGCGCACCTCCGTCGCGGCGCGACGCCTCGTCGATCCTCGAGAACTACCGGCTCCTGTCGCTCGTTCCGCCCTCCGTTCGCCAGTACCTTCTCTCTCCACGCCAGGAAGTCGGACCGCTGGACGGCGGCCAGCGCTGGAGCGTCCTTCTGGGCGACATCCGGACGGCCCTCGAGGGGGCGCGGCGCGAGGCGCAGCGGCTCGGCGCCGACGTCCGCGTCCTCCCCGAGCTCCTCGCCGGGGAGGCCCGTTCCGCCTCCCGCCGCCTCGCGGTCGCGGGCGCCTGCGCCGGGAACCTCGTACGCCGCGCCGGGATTCCCCAGAGGCGCCTGGTCACGCTCTTCGGCGGGGAGACCACGGTCACCGTGAAGGGGAAAGGGAGCGGGGGCCGAAACCGGGAGCTGGCGCTCGCCACCGCCTTCCACATCGACGGCGTGCGGGGAGCGAACCTCCTCGTCGCCGGAACCGACGGGGTCGACAACACCGCCGACGCCGCCGGGGCCTTCGTCGACGACACGACCCTCGCCCGCGCGGCCGCCATGGGCCTCGACGCCCCCGCGGCTCTCGACGCCAACGACTCGGGCCCCTTCTTCGCCGCCCTCGGCGACGCCTTCGCCCCCGGCCCGACCGGGACGAACGTCGGCGACGTGGCCTTCGTTCTCGCGCCCGGGGGCGAAGCCCTCCCCGCGACGCCCTTTCTCGAGGACGAGGGTATCCCCCTCCCCGACAGGATCTGACCCGTGGCGAGAGCGCGCTCCCCCATCGACGACACCTCGTCCCACCGCGCCCTCCTGACGGTCGAAGAAGACGGCGTGCGGCACACGTTTCACCTCGACGGGGCCGCCACGATCGGGCGAGAGCCGAGCTGCGACGTCCTCCTCACCTCGCCGACCGCCTCCCGACGCCACGCCCTCGTCGCCCCGAACGGCGAAGGGTGGATCGTGAGGGACCTCGGGAGCGGCAACGGGACGTTCCTCGACGCCCGGCGGGTCGATGAAGCGCCCCTCCCGAACGGCGTCGCGCTCCGCTTCGGGAGCGTCCCGGCCTGGTTCGAGGAGGAGCCCGAGACGCCCCTCACGTCCAGCCAGAGGATCCAGCGGACCCTGACCCAGACCCTCTCGATCCAGCCGGCGAAGCGGACCCGGAAGAAGGCCTGCGTCGCGTGCCTCGCCGGGGGCATCGCCCTCCTCCTCGGCGCCTCGATCTGGCACCGCGGGTGCAACTCGCAAGAGAGCGGGGCGGTGCGCCCCGGCGACTCTTCCCGCCCGGCCGCATCCACCCCGGCGGAAGGCTGAACGAAGGCGGCGCACCCGCGCCCCTCCGTCGTATAACTACCCATCACCCGCGGGGAAATCCCCCGGAAGGAGACGCCCAAGATGGCCACGAAAATCGGAATCAACGGGTTCGGCCGCATCGGCCGCCAGGTCCTCAAGGCGATCCGCGACAAGTACCCCACCGAGCTCGAGGTCGTCGCCGTCAACGACATCGGCGACCTCAAGACGATGGCCCACCTCCTCAAGTACGACTCGACCTACGGGCGCTTCGACGGGACGGTCGAGGTCTCGGGCGAGGACCTCCTCGTCGACGGCAAGCACCTGAAGATGCTGAAGGAGACCGACCCGGCGAACCTCCCGTGGAAGGACCTCGGCGTCGACGTCGTCATCGAGTCGACCGGCCTCTTCACGATCAAGTCCGACGGCGTGAACAAGAAGGGGAAGACGGTCCGCGGGGCCGAGAACCACATCACGAAGGGGGGCGCGAAGAAGGTCATCATCTCCGCGCCCGCCGAGGGCGAGGACCTGACGATCGTCCTCGGCGTCAACGAAGGGGCCTACGACCCCGCGAAGCACCACGTCGTCTCGAACGCCTCCTGCACGACGAACTGCCTCGCCCCCGCCGCCAAGGTCGTTCACGACAACTGGACGATCCAGCGCGGCTTCATGACGACGATCCACGCCTACACGAACGACCAGAAGATCCTCGACCTGCCGCACAGCGACCTGCGCCGTGCGCGCGCCGCCGGGCTGTCGATCATCCCGACGACGACCGGCGCCGCCAAGGCGATCGCCCTCGTCATCCCCGACCTGAAGGGGAAGTTCGACGGCTACGCCCTCCGCGTCCCGACGCCGACCGTCTCCATCGTCGACTTCACCGCGCAGCTCGCGAAGCCGACGACGACCGAGGAGCTCCGCCAGGCGTTCCGCGACGCCGCCGCGGGCCCGATGAAGGGGATCCTGGCCGCGATCGACGAGCCGCTCGTCTCGGTCGACTTCAAGGGCGACCCGCACTCCTCCTCCGTCGACCTGCCGTTCACGATGGTCCTCGGCAAGGAGAAGAGCGACTTCGTGAAGGTCGTCACCTGGTACGACAACGAGTGGGGCTACAGCATGCGGACGGCCGACCTGGCCGCCCTCATGGCGAAGAGCCTGTAGGCCGGCACCTCGCGGCGCGAACGCCGCGAGGGCACCCGTAGACCCATCGACCCGTCAATGCGAAGGGGAGGCCGCGAGGCCTCCCCTTCGAGTTTCACGATCTGACGATCGTCCGTCCGATCAGACGCCGGCCCGACCGCGCGCCAGGAAGAGGACACCCGCCGCGGCAACGAGCGCGACGAGGACCGCGAGGCCGGGGAGGCTCAGGCCGGGAACCTGCGAGGCGGCCGTCGAGGCCGTGACCGAAGTCCGCGCGGGCGAACCCGCCAGGGTCGCAACACCGGTCCCGGCGATCGAGTAGGTGCCGTTGACGATCAGTCCCGACGCGGCCGTCACGTTGACGGTGAACGTGACCGTGAGGCCGGTGGTGTTCGCGGGGATCGTCCCGATGTTCCAGGTCACGACCCCGCCCGACAGCGTCCCGCCGCCGGTGGCCGAAACGAAGGTCGTGCCCGACGGCACGGTGTCGGTGATGACGACGCCGTCGATCGGGGCGTCCGTCGTGTTGCCGTACGTGATGGTGTACGTGATGGTGCCGCCCTGCGGGGCGGACGCGGGCGCCGTCTTGGCGACGGAGAGGGGCAGCTCACCCGTCATGCAGAACGGATCGACGCTGGCCATGGCGCTGTCGGACGGCATGTCGGACAGGACGACGCCGATGCAGGGGGCCGCCGTACCGATGGGACCGGCCCAGGTGACCGAATCCGTGAAGGTCTGGGTCTGGCCGACGGGCACGGAATAGGTCTTGAACGCCTTCTTGGTGCCGTCGTCCCAGATCTGCAGCTCCACGCTGTCCCCGCTGCCGTCGTTCGTCGTCCCGGTCACCGTGAAGGTGTAGCTGACCGTGCTCGTGGTCGTCAGGTCCGAAACGCCGGTCAGGCTGTTGAAGAAGCCGTTCGACGCGGCCGGCTCGTCCGGACGGGGCTGGACGGGAGCGTTCTGAGCCATGGCCGGCACGGCGGCGACCAGGAGGGCCAGCGCAGCGGCAACGATGACGGTGGCTCGCGTATGGGTTCTCATGTCCCTATTCATCTCCTATCTGTGCCTCGTCGCATCGAGGATCGGGTACGGGTTTACGCAGTTTCGAGAGGTTAGTACTTTGAGCTTACACGGCGACGGCCGGTCCGTGCAACCGGCCCGCTGCGCCCGCAATGCGCAAGACTCTCCCGGCGATCCAGGCCGGGAGTCACCCGCTCGGCCGGCTTCCCGGTTCCGGACTCCGGGTTTCCCGCGGTGGAGCCGCCTCGCGCGCTACGACCCCAGCTTCATCAGCTCTTCGTACGCCGGCAGAGTGAGGAACTCCGGCAGCTCCTCGCTCCGGATCATCTCGTCGAAGAGCTGCGCGGCGAGCTCGTAGCGCCCCGCGCCGACGCCCTCCTCCGCGAGGCGCGCGCGCACCGCGCCGACCTCCTCGTCGAAGATCTGCTGGTAGAGCTCGGGGGTCAGCGTCCGCCCGTCGGCGAGAACGACCCGGTTCTTCAGCCACTGCCAGACCTGCGTCCGCGAGATCTCCGAGGTGGCCGCGTCTTCCATCAGGTTGTAGAGCGGGACGCAGCCGTTCCCGCGGAGCCACGCCTCGAGGTAGAGGATGCCGACGTTCAGGTTCTGGCGGAGCCCCTTCTCGGTGACCGGCCCTTCCGGGACGGTGAGGAGGTCCTTCGCGGTGATCGTCGCGGCCGGCATCGCCGTCGCGATCTGGTTCGGCTGCGGCATCCCCGCGTCGAAGATCTCCATCGCGATCGGGACGAGCCCCGGGTGGGCCACCCACGTCCCGTCGTGCCCGGCCTTCACTTCGCGCAGCTTGTCGGCCTTCACCTTCGCGAGGGCCGCCTCGTTCGCGGCGGGGTCGTTCTTGATCGGGATCTGCGCCGCCATGCCGCCCATCGCGTGGATGCCGCGACGGTGGCAGGTGCGGATGAGGAGCGTGACGTAGGAGGCGAGGAAGTGCTTCTCCATCGTCACGAGGCCGCGGTCGGGGAGGAGGAAGCCGGGGAGGCGCCCGAGCCTCTTGATGAACGAGAAGATGTAGTCCCAGCGGCCGCAGTTGAGGCCCGCGGAATGGTCCTTCAGCTCCCAGAGGATCTCGTCCATCTGGAAGGCGCCCATGATCGTCTCGATGAGGACCGTCGCGCGGATCGTCCCGTTCGGGATGCCGAGGTCCTTCTGCGCCTTCACGAAGACGTCGTTCCAGAGGCGCGCCTCGAGGTGGTGCTCGAGCTTCGGAAGGTAGAAGCAGGGCCACGCCTTCTTCGCGAGGAGCCGCTTGCCGCAGTGGAAGAAGTAGAGGCCGAAGTCGAAGAGGCTCCCCGAGCAGGGCTTGCCGTCGACGAGGAGGTGCTTCTCGAGGAGGTGCCAGCCGCGCGGCCTCACGAAGAGGATCGCGGTCTTCTCGTTCAGCCGGTACTCCTTGCCGGTCTCGGGGGCGCGGTAGTCGATCGTCCCGTCGATGGCGTCGCGGAGGTTCCGCTGCCCCTCGACGCAGTTCGCCCACGTGGGCGAGTTCGCGTCCTCGAAGTCGGCGAGGAAGACGCTCGCACCGGAATTGAGGGCGTTGATGACCATCTTCCGGTCGACGGGTCCGGTGATCTCCACGCGACGGTCCTCGAGCCCCGGCGGGATCGGCGCGACCTTCCACTCGCGGGTCCGGATCTCCTCCGTCTCCGGGAGGAAGTCGGGGAGGACGCCGGAGTCGATCCTCTTCTGAGCTTCGACGCGGCGTGCGAGGAGATCTGCGCGGCGCGTGCCGAACGTCCGCTGGAGGGAAGCGACGAAACGGAGCGCCTCGGGCGTGAGGATCTCGTCGTACTGTTCTCCGATCGGGCCGAGGACTTCGATTCCTTCCGTTGCGAGAGCGGCGATCGGGTTGGCTTCGGGCACGGGAACCTCCTCGTCCTGGGGCGTTCGGGCGGACACCCGAGTTTAAGGCGTTGCGCCGCAACGCGGCACGGGATACGGCCCACCGACTCCGCCCGGCACTTGTGCTCTCATTCGCCCGTGCCGGCCCCCCACACCCCGCCTCGCACGAGCGCTCTCTCCGCGCTCCGTCTCGGCACGGCGGCCCTCCTCGCCCTCGGGACGCTGGTTGCATCCGTCGCGACCGCGGCACCGGCGGCGCGGGGCCGCCTCGAGCCGGCCTTCGGCGTGACGCCGGGGGGGCTCGTCTGGACCGTGGAGCCCCTGGCCCGGAGGCTCGTCCTGCGCGACCCCGAAGGCTCGGAACGCGCCGCCTTCCCGCTCGGCGACGAAGGCCACGTCCTGGGCGTCGCCGACTCGGGCGCCCGCGTCACCGCGCCGACCCCCGACGGCTTCCGCCGCAGGCTCGCCCGCAGGGGGGAAGAGCGGCTGGTGGAGGCGCGGTACGTCTTCCGGTTCGCCGACGGCTCCGTCCGCACCACCGTGGCGACGACGGCGCTGCGCGGGTCCGAGCCCGCGTTCCTCGGCGACGAGGCCTGGCTCCTCCGGCGGGAGGAGGGGCTCTTCCGCGTCGTCCGCGTCGCCCCCGACGGAGAGGCGGCCATCGCGGCGTTCCCGGTCGCGGACGTGAGGCGCCGCGTGGGCCGCCCCTCGTCGCCGCGGGTCTTCGTCGGGGCGGGAGGCGCCACGGTGCTCTTCTCCGGTTCGCGGGGCGAGGCGGCGCTGCGCGTCGGGGCGGGGGATCTGGTCGTCGTTCCCGACCCGCTCGAGGCCTGCGGCGAAGGGCGCACCCGGCTCCTCCTCCACCACCCGGAAGGGATCCTCCGCGTGTCGGTCCGGACCGCCCCCTCCGCGAGCGGCGAGAGCTGGGGCGAGCCGCTAGCCGTCGCGGAGGTGTTCGACGGATCGGGGCGCCTCGCGAGATCCGCGCCGCTCGGCCCGTGGAACGAGCTCTTTCCGCTTCCCGACGGCGGGCTCCTCGGCCTCGACGGGCGGGAGTCCGCCCGCTTCGACGACCACCTCACCGAGATCTCGCGCGCGGTGATGCCGCTCGAGGAGGGCTCGGACCCGGCCGCCGCCGCACGCGTCGTCGAGCAGCTCCGCCGGCTCGAGAGCCTGGGGCCGCGCGCCACGGGTGCCGACTGGGCCGAGCTCGCGCTCCTCCCCGGGGCGCCCGCTTCAGAGCACCTCGAGAGGGCGATCGAGGATCCGTCCGGCGCCCTCGAGCGGCTCTGTCGCGTCGCGGACGGCGAGCCGGCGGCGCTGGAAGGGGCGAAGGCGGTGCCGACCCTCCTCTGGGCCCTCCGTCCCGACGTACGCGACGCCCTCCTGGAGCAGCTGAAGCAGCGGGTCGAAGGAGGTGGCCCCGTCTGGCTCCGGCGCGTCGCGGCCCGGGCTCTCCTCTCGGCCTCGCCGGCCGAGGCTCCCGCCTGGGCCCTCCCGTCCGTCGCCGAGGCCGTCGCATCCGGTGCGGAGGAGGGGGACGTCTCCCTTCCCGACGAAGCGTTCACGCTCGAGCTCGCAGAGCTCGTTACGGCCGTCGACCGGGCGCGCATCGACCGGATCGTCCGGGAAAGGCCCGAGATCGCCGACGAGCTCCTCGCAGGGAACCTGGAAGAGGCGCTCTCGGGCTCGTTCGACGAGCTGCGCTTTCACGCGCCGGCAAACCGATTCGCCCGGACGCTCCTCGACTGCACGGCCGGCCCCCCGTCCGCCGCGGGGCTTCTCGCACTGGCGCGCCTCTCCGAGGCGGCCCTCGAGGCGTCGCCGTCCCCGGCCGGGCTGGCGCTGGGAGACGCAGATCCGGGCGGAGCGGTCGAGGCGCGCGGCGGTCTGGCGGCGAACCTCCTCTCCGCGCAGGCCTCGCCCGACGCGGGGCTTCGGGCTTCCGCCCTCGCCCTCGGCCCGCTCGTGGGCCTTCCTCTCGACCCGATCTCGTTCCGCACCGACGTCCTGAGGCGACCCCACCTCGCGGCGTTCGGCTTTCTCGGCCTCATCGCCGACCGCTCCCTCACACCGCGCACCTGGATGGGTCTCTTCACCGAGCTCTTCGCCGGCGCCCGCTCCGCCTCGCGCGACCCGTCCGCCTGCACCATCTCGGCCTCGCCCGTCCTCCAGGCCGACGGGGACAGCAGCCTCGATCGCTACTGCAACCTCTTCGCCATCGTCCACTTCGCCGCGCTCGACCTGGGCGACGACGAGGACCCGGCCTTCGTCTCGCGGGAGCGGATCGGCCTCCTGGGCGAGTTCGCGCGGTCGTCCTCGGCGCCCCCGGAGCTGAGGCTCGACCTGAAGCTGGGTCGCGCGCTCCGGGGAACGGCGAGCGAGGAGGACGTCGTCGAGATCCTCGGCGAACGGGAGCTCGCTCCGGCCTTTCGCCGGGTCGTCCTCGGGAAGCTCCCCGCGGGCGGGACCCGCCTCGGCTCGGTCCTCGAACGGGAGCTTTCGTCGGGCCGGGTCGCTCCTTCCGAGCGGGGTGTCTGGCTCGATGCCCTGGCGCGCCTCGACGCGGCGGCCGGAGACCGCGTGGCGGCGGAGGCGTGGACGCGCGGACTCGTCCCGCTCGACGTCGACGACGGCGACGCGGGTGCCTTTGCCCGCGCCCTCGACCCGGAGCGCCTCCGCGCCAGCGAGCCCCTTCGCGCCGCGCTCCGCCGGGCGCGAGACGTTCCCGCCGTGAGTCTCGAGGCCGCCACCGTCCTGGCGCGCGTCGCGGACCCGGGTTCGGCCGGATCGCTCGTGACGGCTCTCCTCGAAACCTGCCCCGCGTGCCATCCGCCGGCCGAGCTTGCCGCGCTCTTCGGTCCGCTCGGCGAGGAGGGGCTCGAGGCGCTCGCCCGCCTCGCCGAGGCGACCCTGCCATTCGGCGTTGCTCCCCTCGAGGCCCTCTTCGAGCTGGAACCGGCGCGCGCGGAGGAGCTGGGGCGCTCGCATCTGGCCGCCGCCCTCGCGCGAGGGTGCGTCCCCGAGCCGCTCCTCCCCGCCCTCTTCGCCAACGGCATCGACCCTTTCCCGGACCTCCTGGCGGCCCTGCAGGACCGGGGGTGCGACCGGTCGCGCCTGAGGCCCGGCGAGCCGGTGGCAGCCGGGATCGCGCGAGCGGCCGGGACCGACACGGGCCGGGCCGCCCGTCGCGCCCTGCAGGCCGCCGGCACCCCCTCCTGCCGCGCCGCCCTCGGATCCCTCCTCGGCATCGACGCGGACGACGGTGAGGCGGAGGAGCCGTGACCTCGCCCGAAACTCGCCGGACCCGGATCGTCGTCGTCGGAGGGGGCTTCGCCGGCCTCACCCTCGTCCGCGCGCTGCGCGGCGCGCCGGTCGACGTGACGCTCGTCGACCGGCGCAACTTCCACCTCTTCCAGCCGCTCCTCTACCAGGTGGCGACGGGAGGCCTCTCTCCCGCGAACATCGCCACGCCCCTGCGCGCACTCGTGAAGCGGCAGCCGAACGTCCGGGTCGTCCTCGCCGGGGCGACCGGCGTCGACGTCGACGGCCGCCGGCTGCTGCTCGAAGACGGGGAGGTGCCGTACGACACCCTCGTCCTCGCGACGGGCGCCCGGCACTCCTACTTCGGCCGTCCGGAGTGGGAGGCACGCGCCCCGGGCCTGAAGACCCTGGAGGACGCGACGGGCATTCGCGCCCGCATCCTCTCGGCCTTCGAGGCGGCCGAGCGGGAGGCGGACGAGGCGCGGCGGCGCGCGCACCTCACGTTCGTCGTCGTGGGGGCGGGGCCCACGGGGGCGGAGCTGGCGGGAGCCCTCGCCGAGATCGCCCGGCACACGCTCCGGGACGAGTTCCGGCGGATCGACCCCTCCGCGGCGAGGATCCTCCTCGTGGAGGGGACCGACCGCGTCCTGGGCGCCTACGCCCCCGGCCTCTCCGCCCGGGCCGCTCGCGACCTGGCCCGGCTCGGCGTCGAGGTCCGTACGGAGACCCTCGTCACGGAGATCTTCGAGGACGGGGTGACGCTCCGGCGGGGAAAGGCGGAGGAAGCCGTGGGCGCCCGGACGATCCTCTGGGCCGCGGGTGTCGAGGGCTCTCCTCTCGGGCGCACCCTCGCCGAGTCGGCCGGCGCCGGGACGGACCGGGCGGGACGGGTCGTCGTCGAGCCCGACCTGACGCTCCCCGGGCACCCGGAGCTCTTCGTGGTCGGCGACCTCGCCCTCTTCACGCACCAGACGGGCAAGCCGCTCCCCGGCGTCGCCCCGGTGGCGATGCAGCAGGGGCGGCACGTGGCGCGGACGATCCGGGCGCGGCTCGCGGGGCGCGCCGGGGAGCCGTTCCGGTACGCCGACAAGGGGAGCATGGCGACGATCGGGAGGGCCTCGGCGGTCGCCGAGGTCGCGGGGCTGAGGTTCGGGGGGTACCTCGCCTGGCTCGCCTGGCTCTTCATCCACCTCCTCTACATCGTCCAGTTCGGCAACCGGGTCCTCGTCCTGGTCCAGTGGGCCTGGAGCTACCTCACGTGGGCGAAGTCGGCCCGTCTGATCACGTACCCCGCCGTGGAGAACCCGTCTCCACCTCCCGCGGGAACTTCCGCGCACGAGCGACGTACATTCCCATCAGGGTGATTCCGCACTCTCCCACAGGCAAGGAGGCCTCAAAGATGACCCTTTCGTCGTTCCAGCCGCGCCTCGCGCGGCTCGTTCTCGTTTCGGCCCTCGCGGTCCCGATGGCCGCGTCGGCGCAGACCCCCGCCGCCGCCCCGGCGAAGCCGGCCCCGGCAGCGATGGCCACGGCCCCGAAGGGCCTTCCCCCCGTCCTCGACCGCGAGCTCTTCTTCGGCAACCCCGAGATCGCCGGCGCCCAGCTCTCCCCCGACGGGAAGTGGACCGCCTTCCTGAAGCCCTGGAAGGAGACCCGCAACGTCTGGGTCAAGAAGACGGGCGACCCGTACGACAAGGCCAAGCTCGTTACGGCCGACCCCAAGCGCCCCATTCCGGGCTTCTTCTGGAGCCGGGACAGCAAATACATCCTGTTCGTTCAGGACAAGGACGGCGACGAGAACTTCAACGTCTGGGCCGTCGACCCGGCCGCCAGCCCCGAGGCCGGCAAGGAAGCCCCCGTCGCCCGCAACCTGACCGAGGCCAAGGGGGCGCGGGCCATCATCTATGGCGTCCCGAAGACCGACCCCGACGTCGTCTTCGTCGGCCTCAACGACCGCGACGCGGCCTGGCACGACGTCTACAAGGTGAAGGTCTCCACCGGCGAGCGGACCCTCCTCCGCAAGAACACCGAGAAGATCTCCGGCTGGGTCTTCGACCTCGCGGGACAGCTTCGCCTCGCCTCCCGCATCGCCGACAACGGCGACACCGAGGTCCTCCGGGTCGACGCCGAGAACCTCACGAAGATCTACTCCTGCAACGTCTTCGAGTCGTGCGGCCCGATACGCTTCCACAAGGACGGCAAGCGGGTCTACATGGAGTCGAACAAGGGCGCGCCGGACCTCGCCGCCCTCCTCCTCTTCGACCCGGCGACCGGGAAGGAAGAGGCCGTCGAGACCGACCCGAAGGGGCGCGTCGACTTCGGCAACGCGATCTTCTCCGAGGCGACCGACGAGCTCGCCGCCACGTCCTACGAGGACGAGAGGACGCACATCTACTTCCGCAACAAGGAGTGGGAGGCCGACTACCGCCTCCTCGAGAAGAAGCTCCCGAACCGGGAGATCATCCCCGCCGGCGCCACGGCCGACGACCGGCTCTGGATGGTGACGGCCTACTCCGACGTCGACCCGGGCACGCGGTACCTCTTCGACCGGAAGACGAAGAAACTCTCCGTCGAGTACGTCTCCCGCGAGCGTCTCCCACGCGAGCACATGGCGGAGATGAAGCCGATCAGCTACCCGTCGTCCGACGGGCTGATGATCCCGGCCTACCTCACCCTGCCGAAGGGAATTCCCGCGAAGGGCCTTCCCCTCGTCGTCTTCCCGCACGGTGGCCCCTGGGCCCGTGACGGGTGGGGCTTCAACAACAACGCGCAGTTCCTCGCGAACCGCGGCTACGCCGTCCTCTCCCCCAACTTCCGCGGCTCCACCGGCTACGGGAAGAAGTTCCTGAACGCCGGCAACAAGGAGTGGGGCCTGAAGATGCAGGACGACATCACGTGGGGCGTCAAGCACCTCGTGAAGGAGGGGATCGCCGACCCGAAGAAGGTCGCCATCATGGGCGGCTCCTACGGCGGCTACGCCACCCTCGCCGGCCTCGCCTTCACCCCCGACGTGTACGCCGCGGGCGTCTCCATCGTCGGCCCGTCGAACCTCCTGACGCTCCTCGAGACGATCCCGCCCTACTGGGAGGCGATCCGGATCATCTTCCACGAGCGGATGGGGAACCCGAACACCCCCGAGGGAAAGAAGCTCCTCGAGGCGGCCTCGCCGCTCAACTCCGCGGCGAAGATCGTGAAGCCGCTCCTCGTCATCCAGGGGGCGAACGACCCGCGCGTGAAGAAGGCCGAGTCGGACCAGATCGTCATCGCGCTGCGCGACCGGGGCTTCCCCGTCGAGTACATCTGCGCCCCCGACGAGGGGCACGGCTTCGCCCGCCCCGTCAACAACATGGCGGCGATGGCCGCCTCCGAGGCCTTCCTCGCCAAGCACCTCGGCGGCCGGTTCCAGGAGGGGGGCACGCCCGAGGTCGTCGCCCGCCTGAAGGAGATCACGGTCGACCCGAAGACGGTCGTTCTCGCCAAGAAGGTCGAGGCGGCCGCCGTCGGGGCGCCGAAGCCCGCGGCCGACCTCGCGGCCGGGACGTACGCCTACGCCGGGACGATCGCCGCCGGCGGCCAGACGATGCAGATCTCCTCCACCCGCGTCGTGAAGGCGGACGGCAACACCTGGGTCGTCACCGACACGATGAAGATGCCGATGGGCGAGGCCGTGGACGAGACGACCGTCGCGAAGGGGACGCTCGCCCCGGTGAAGCGCGTCGTGAAGCAGGGCCCGGTCTCGATCGAGCTCGCCTTCGCGGACGGCAAGGCGACCGGGACGATGGCGATGGGCGCCGAGCCGAAGCCGGTCTCCGCCGACCTCGGCGGGCCGCTCTTCGCTGACGGCAACGCCGCGCACGTCTCCGTCGCGACGCTCCCCCTCGCCGAGGGCTACTCGGCGACCTTCCGCAACTTCGACGTCCAGAAGCAGAAGCCCGCGCTCAAGCAGGCGAAGGTGACCGGCGCCGAAGAGGTGAAGGTCCCCGCGGGGACGTTCCAGGCGTGGAAGGTCGAGCTGACCTCGGCCGAGGGAGAGCCCGGCTCCACGACGCTCTGGGTCGACAAGGCGACCCGCAAGGTCGTGAAGACGTCGGCGACGATGCCCCAGATGGGCGGCGCGGTCGTCACGACCGAGCTCCAGCCGTAGGCGCCGCAGGCGTCCGATCGGGAAGGGGCGGTGGCCGGGTCCGGCCGCCGCCCCTTTTCTCTTCCGCGGCGGCCGGGCGCCCGCGGGAGACCCGGACCGGCGCCTCTCTCCGGTATCGTCCCGCGCGGAGGCCCCCGTGAGAAACCCGACGCGCTCCTCCCTCGTCCTCCTCCTCGCCGCGACCGCTTTTCCCGTCCCGGCCGCGCCGCCCGCCGCGAAGCCGGAGCCGAAGGCCCCCTCCTTCGAGAGCCGTTTCGAGGGGATGCGCTTCCGCAACATCGGGCCCTTCCGCGGAGGCCGCGTCACGGCGGTCGCCGGGGTCCGCGGCCAGCGGAACGTCGCCTACCAGGGCGCCACGGGCGGCGGCGTCTGGAAGACGACCGACGGCGGAACGAGCTGGGAAGCGGTGTCCGACAAGGACTTCCGGACGGGCTCCGTCGGCGCGGTCGCCGTCGCCGAGTCGGACCCGAACGTCGTCTGGGCCGGGATGGGCGAGGCGCCGATCCGAGGCAACGTCTCGCACGGCGACGGCGTATGGCGCTCGACCGACGCGGGGCGCAGCTGGAAGCACCTCGGCCTCGCGGCCACGCAGCAGATCTCGGCCCTGCGCGTCCACCCGAAGGACCCCGACACGGCCTGGGTCGCCGCGCAGGGGAAGGTCTGGGGGCCGAGCGAGGAGCGCGGCGTCTACCGGACGAGGGACGGCGGGAAGACGTGGGCCCGCGTCCTCTTCGTCGACGCCGCCACGGGCGCGAGCGACCTCGTCCTCGACCCGTCGAACCCGCGGATCCTCTACGCCGGGATGTGGCAGGTGGTGCGGCGCCCGTGGGAGCTCGTCTCGGGCGGCCCCGGGAGCGGCCTCTGGCGCTCGGACGACGGCGGCGACACCTGGAAGAAGCTGGCGAAGGGCCTGCCGGAAGGGACGTGGGGGAAGGTCGGCGTCGCGGCCTCGGGCGTGAAGCCGGGCCGCGTCTGGGCGCTCGTCGAGGCGGAGAAGGGGGGCCTCTTCCGCTCGGACGACTGGGGCGAGAGCTTCACGAAGGTGAACGAGGAGAACGACCTGCGCCAGCGCG
>CALBDV010000436.1 GCA_937927565.1 uncultured Holophagales bacterium | reverse complement strand
TCTACGGCAAGACGCTCGGCCTCCTCGGCGCCGGCCTCATCGGCACCGAGGTCGCCCGCCGCGCCCTTGCGTTCGGGATGCGGGTCGTGGCGCACGACCACTACATCTCCAACCACGCGCTGGCCGAGATGGTGGAAGACGACACCGAGCTCTTCGCCCTCTCCGACTTCATCTCGATCCACCTGCCGCTCACCCCCGAGACGAAGGGAATGATCGACAAGCACGCGATCGCGAAGATGAAGGACGGCGTCATCCTCGTGAACACCGCCCGAGGCAAGGTCGTCGTCGAGGAAGATCTCGCCGAGGCGCTGAAGAGCGGGAAGGTCCGCGCCTACGCCACCGACGTCTTCTACAGCGACCCGCCCGACCCGACGTGCCCGCTGCTCACCGCCCCGAACGTCGTCATGACCCCGCACATCGGCGGCTCCTCGAAGGAGAACCTCCTGCGGATCGGAGACAACGTCATCGACATCCTGAAGAAGTGGAAGCGCTGACGGCGCGATTCGTCTCACGGATTCTGGTCGGGACGGCGGCCCTTCTCGGGGCCGCCGTCGCCGTTTCGGCGCCGCCTCGTCTCATCGTCGAGGCGCCCCCCTCCCTCGCCGCCTACGCCCGGGAGGTGGAGCGGCTCGACCCGAAGGCGTTTCTCCCTGCGATGGAGCTGACGGGGCTCTGGGAGCCGGGCGACGTACGGGTCCTCGTCGCCCCTGAAGGAAGCCCCCTCGCACGGCGCGCGCCCTCGTGGGCCGTGGCCTACGCCGATCCTCCCGCGGGAACCGTCGTTCTCATCCCGACCCGGACGCCGGTCTGGCCGGACGACGGCCTGCCCGACGTCGTGAGGCACGAAGTGGCCCACGTACTGACGTACCGGGCAGCAAACGGGAGGACGGTGCCGCGCTGGTTCCACGAAGGGCTCGCGATGGCCGCGGGACGCGAGCGCGTGATCGAGGACGACGTCCGCGAGGCGCTCGCCATCCTGACCGGGCCCCGGCTCAGGTTCGCTCAGGTCGACGGGCTCTTCCAGGGAGGGCGAAGCGATGCGAACCGGGCCTACTCGCTTTCCTCGGCCTTCTTCGGTGACCTTCTCGCCCGCCACGGCTCCGCCTTCCCGCAACGGGTCTTGCGCCGGATGGCCGAAGGCCGGCCCTTCGAGGAGGCATTCCGGAGCGCCACGGGCGTCGCCTTCCGCGACGAGACGGCGGTCTTCTGGACGTCGCGCCGGAGCCTGGAACGGTGGCTGCCGATCCTGACGTCGACGGCCGCCGTCTGGTTCGCCATCGTCCTCCTCGCGGCCTGGGCGGTACGAGTCGCCCGGGGAAGGAAGGCCACGCGCCTCGCGACCTGGGAGGCCGAGGAACGGGCGGCGCTACAGGACGAACCGCTCGAGGCCCGCCTTTCGGAGGACGGCGACGACGTCGGTGCGGAGCGGGACGAGGACCGGAAGAAGGTCGAGGACCCGCCGCTCGTCAATTGACGGGTCGAGCGACGTCAGCGTGACGTCGCCCCGGTCGAAAGCGAGGGCCGGATTCTCCTTCCCCTGCGTGAGCCGGCCGGCGAGCGCAGAGGAGCAGGAGATGAGGACCTGCGCCACGAATCCTTTCGGCGCCGCCCCCCAGCTCCAGGTGATGTGAGTTCCCTTCGCGCGGAGCTTCGTGCTCGCGGGCGCGAGGTTCAGGATGAGCTTCAGGTCGGGGAAGACGCCGCGACCGGAGATCCCGAGCGCCGCCATCTTCGCCCCGGCGACGGGGTGGTGAGCGACGAACTCGAGCAGGACGTCGAAGTACTCGCGGAAATCGGCGGCGGGGTCGGCGGGCGCGGCGCGCTTCATGGCCGCATCATCTCCCGTCCAGGAGCAGCCAGGTCCAGTTCAGGGCGACGACGAGGACCAGACCGGCCCGAAGGGCGACGGGGAGCGTTCGCGGCTCGGGCACGCCACGTCCCGAGAGCGCCAGGCCCAGTGCCCCGAGGCCGCCGAGCACGAACAGCAGCGCCGACAGAGTGAAGAGCGGGTTCGAGGCGAACGCGGAAGGCAGATCCAGCCGTGCGAGGGCGAGCGCCGCCCGCCCGCTCCCGCACGCCGGGCAGGGGATGCCCGAGAGGGCCTTCACCGGGCAGGGCAGAAGGGCCGACGAGGCACGCGAGACGAGGCCCGGCACCGCGAGGGCGAGAGCGGCCGCCGAAGCGGCGGCCGCCCCCCAGAGGAACCCGAGCTGGACGGCGGGCGGCCGCCGCCGTGCGCCCGCCGCCGCCTCACCCGCCTTCGTCAAGCCGTCAGCGCCCCGCGAAAGCCGCCGCGAGGCCGCCGATGACGAGCCCCACGACGGCGAGGATGCAGACGCAGCAGAGGAGCAGCGGGATCAGGACCCCGGCGATCGCCTTCCCCTGCGTCGTCCGGTGCATCCGGACCGCGCCCAGGACCATCAGGACGAGGTTCCAGACGACGGCCACCAGCCCGCCGACGAACGGGATGACGTTCGCCAGGTTCGAGACCGAGGCGTAGGAGACGGCGCGGAACGTCCCCTCGAAACCCGAGGTGGAGTCCTTCGTCGCCCCGACGATCATGAAGCTGACGTGGTAGATCGCCGCCCCGACGAAGAGCCCGATGAGGACGAGGATCGGCGCGATCCCGACCTGGATCAGGAGCGCACCGGCGTTCGTCGCCATCGCTCCCCCGAGCTTCTCCTTCATCTCGGGCGGGAGGAACGCCGTCCAGGCCTGGCCGAAGAGGCCGCTCCAGACGCTGGAGACGGCGATGCCGATCCACGAGACGAGGATCGCGAAGATGAGCGGCTCGGCGTAGTCGCCCTTCTCCTTCGTCCGCTGCCACGCGTCCGCGGGGTTCGTGATGAAGAGCTTGATCGTCTCGAGGAACGCGTTGACGAAGCCCAGCTCCGCGCGCCGCTCCCACGGGAGCCCCTCCTGCGGGGCACCGCCATACGGAGGAGGAACCCACCCGCCCCCCGGGGGCGGAGGCGGCGGGGGCAGGGGAGGAATTCCCGGGACGTCGCTCGACATGCTGTGCTCCTTCGGAGGTCGTTCTCGTAGGGGTCAGGTCTTGATTTTCTATTCTACAGCTCGTTCTCGCGGGGCCGCACGGGCCGTTACCCCGCGAGCCGGTGGATCTCTTCGTTCTCCACGATTCGCACGCCGGTGAGCGTTCCGTTCGCCACGGCGACCATCGCGGCGGCGACCGCTTCGGCGGGAACGGGCTTCCAGCGCGCGAGCGGCCCGGCCATCGCCCACGAGAAGAGGCCCGAGGCGACGATCGCCACCCGTTCGGCCGGCCGGCTCTCCTCCCGCTCACCCACGAGGAGCGACGGCCGGAGAAGGGCGACTCCGTCGAAGCCGACGGCCTTCACCGCCTCCTCGGCCTCGCCCTTGGTCCGGTTGTAGAAGACCCTCGACCCCGCGTCGGCGCCGAGGGCGCTCACGAGAAGAAAGCGGGTCGCCCCGGCCCGCCGCGCGAGCCGCGCGAAGGCGACCACGGCCTCGACGTCGACCGCGCGAAACGCGGCCTCGGAGCCTGCCTTCGCGATCGTCGTCCCGAGCGCGCAGAACGCCGTCCGCACGCGCGGCACCGTGACCCCCTCGAGCCGGCCGAAGTCGGCCACGACCTCCGTCAATCGTCCCCCGGCGTTCCCGAGCGGCCGCCGCACGACGGCCAACACTCCCGCCCCCGCTTCGTCCTCGAGCAACCGCCGGACGAGCGCCCTTCCCACCAGCCCGCTCGCACCGGAGACGAGAAACGGGGTCAGGTCTTGATTTTCCATTATAGCGGCTCGGCCGCGGCCCTCAGAGCCTCTCGACGGCCGCCGCCAGCTTCGTGTCCTGGGCGACGAGCGTCTCGCCCCGACGGACGAGGACCGAGGCCTGAGCGATGCCGACGCCGAGGAGCCCGGCGATCGCGGCGAGCGGCGCACGGGAGCGCGAGCGCAGGACCCAGGCGAGGAGCGCCCGGTCGACGAGGTGCTTCCTCGGAGCCGCGGCCATCTCCTCGAGCGACACCTTCCGCGCCGCCGCGAAGGCCGCCGCGACCTCCTCCGGCGACCTCGTCACCGGCTCGCGCTGGGCGCGCGGGACCTCCCTGGCCGCGGGCTTCCGGTTCGCCTTCCGTCCCGCCTCCCGCGCGAACTCCTCGGACCCGAGGAAGACCTGTCCACGCAGCTGGCTCCACGGGTCGTAGCCCGAGCCCTTCCCTTCCGCCACGAAGGCGACGTAGCGTCGGCGCGCCTCCGAAGGTCTCCGGCCGAACTGCTCGAGCGTCCACCCGGTGTCGAGCCACTCGGGTCCCTCGACGAGGCCGGCCGTGGCCTTGTAGCTCGACCAGGTCCAGCCCGCCGCGGATCGGGCGAGCCCGGCTTTCACCGGGTTCAGGACGACGTATCGAGCGACCTCGAGCAGGTGCGCCTCCCTCTCGACGAGGATCGCCTTGAACCGCCCCTCGAAGAGGTGCCCCGTCCGCCCGTGACGCCGGTTGAAGCGCTGCGTCGTGACGCCGTTCAGATCGCGCATCCCCCGCGAGAGGGTCGGCTCGGGCGTCTCGACGAGCAGGTGGTAATGATTCCCCATCAGGACGTAGGCGTGCAGGCGCCAGCCGTAGAGGGAGACCGTCCGCCCGAGGACCGAGAGGAACTCCTCCCGGTCGACGTCGTCGCGGAACACGTCGCCGCGCTCGTTGCCGCGCGCGGTGACGTGCCAGATGGCGCCGGGGTGCTCGAGTCGGAGGGGACGTGCCATGCGCCGATTCTACAATAGAAAATCAAGACCTGACCCCAGCCGGCTCAACAAGGGCTCGAGCTCGACGGGGATGGAGGTGAAGCGGAGGCGGGTCCGTCCGGGGAGACCGTCGGGGACTGGGATGGCCTTCGCATAGAGGTCGCCGGGAAGGAGGACGCCGTTGCCGACGATGCGCAGCTTGATGTCGGAGAGCGCCTCGACGGTGGCCTCGGACCGCAGTTCCGCCCCGGAGCGCGAGAGAGCGACGATCTCGGCCGGTTCCTCGTCACGCCCGACGCGCTTGCCCTCGAGGACGGTGAACACCGCCCCGAGCGGCGGATCGACCGGCCGGAACGTCTCGACCCTCCGCTCGAGGTGAAGGCACGGCGCTTCCTCGAGGCCGAGCAGGTCGTGGACGCGGACCGGTTCGGGGAAGCCCTTCGCCCTGACGGAGAGCGAGCCCCCCGTGACGACCCCCTCTCCCGCCTCTGCAAGCGTCTTCTCCGAGATGAGAACCTGGCCTCCGCAGGTGTAGCTCTCGATGCGCGCCGTCAGGTTCACGTGCCCCCCCACCGCCCCGTACTTGGCCCTCTTCTCCGACCCGATGTTCCCGACGACGACCTCACCGGTGTGGACGGCGATCCCCATCTCGACCGCGGGAAGCCCCTCGTCGAGGTTCCGGTGGTTGACGCGCTCCATCCCCTTCTGCATCGCGAGGGCGCAGGCGACGGCGCGCCGCGCGTCGTCCACCCGGGTCACGGGCGCCCCGAAGAAGCCGAGGACCGAGTCTCCGATGAACTCGTCGATCGTCCCGTCGTGGGCGAGGATGACCTCGGCCATCGTTCCGAGGTAGTTGTTGATGACCCTGACGACCTGCTCCGGCGCGAGCCGCTCGGCCATCGCCGAGAAGCCTCGCAGGTCGGACATGAGCATCGTCACCTTGCGCTTCTCGCCTCCGAGCCTCAGCCCGTCGGGAGACTCGAGGATCTCCGCCACGACGGCGTCGGAAAGGTACCGGCCGAACGTCTCCTGGATGAACCGGTTCCTCACCTTGAGCTGCTCGGCCAGCGCCTCGATCTCGACGACGTGCGCCGCGACGACGTCGTAGAGCCGCTTGGCCGCGAGCGAGGACTTCAGCCTCGCACGCAGGAGCACCGGGTCGAACGGCTTCGGCAGGTAGTCGGTCGCCCCCATCTCGATGCAGCGAACGACGTTCTCCATCTCCTCGAGAGCGGAGACGACGATGACCGGGAGGGAGCGGAGCCGGCCGTCCTCCTTCATCGTGCGGAGGACCTCGAAGCCGTCGAGGATCGGCATGACGAGGTCGAGAAGGACGAGGTCGTATTCCCCGGTCCTCAGAGCCCGCAGCGCTTCGCGCCCGTTGCAGGCCACGCCCGACCCGTAACCCTGCGCCTCGAGGCTGCCGACGAGGATTGCGCGGTTCACGGGGTCGTCGTCGACGACGAGGACCCTCCCCGCGTGGGCCGTCAGGACATCCTCCGTTCGAACATACGCTCCTCCGCGTCCGAAAGGGCGACGGTCGCGACCCTCGCGTCCCGCCTCGCACGTGCCGCGTTGCACCGATTCTAGGCCCGTCGCTCCGGGAAAGCGCTGCGACCGCTCCGGCGCCGTCCATCGGATGATCGAGGGTTGAACGGACACCTTCGAGGCGGGCGTGACCGCGGTGCG